>NZ_JBIUTD010000020.1:0-136747 GCF_044741705.1 Kitasatospora sp. NPDC088134
CCAGCTCCCACAACCCGTCCGGAACAATCCAGCTCCACGTACCCCGCCCCATGCCCTAACCAACGAGCCATCACCACATAGGACACGGTCTAAGAAGTCATCTCATTTGGGCGAGAAGCCTGCGGTGGCAGATGAGGGTGGCGGCGATGGTGGCGAACGCTGCGAAGTGGGTGCCCTTGCGTTCGTAGCGGCGGTGGAGTCGGCGGAAGCCGCCGAGCCACGCGACGGTCCGCTCGATGACCCAGCGGTGCCGGCCGAGGCGGGTCGAGGATTCGATGCCGCGGCGGGCGATGCGGTGGGTGATCTGCCGTCGTCGCAGGTAGGAGCGGATGAAGCGGTGGTCGTAGGCTTTGTCGCCGTGGAGCTTGCCGGGTCGGCGGCGACGCGGCCCGCGGCGGGAGCGGATGGGCGGGATCGCCTCGACGAGCGGGATCAGGGCCTGGCTGTCGTGCAGGTTGGCGCCGGAGACGGCCAGCGAGAGGGGCAGACCGGTGCGTTCGGTGAGCAGGTGGATCTTCGACCCGAACTTGCCCCGATCGACAGGATTCGGACCCGTCAGATCCCCTTTTTCAGGGCTCGCATGTTCACCGAGTCGACCGCGCACCGAGACCAGTCCAGCTCACCCCGCGCGCCGAGCTCGTCCAGGACCAGGCGGTAGAGCTTGGCCCAGACCCGGGCCGCGGTCCACTCCGTGAAGCGCCGGTGCGCGGTGGGCCCCGACGGGCCGAAGCAGGGCGGAAGCTGGGCCCAGGTGCAGCCCGAGGTGGCGACGAACACGATCGCGGCCAGCACCTCCCGGTCGCCGTGCCGCCGACGGCCACCGCCCTGCGGCCGGGTCGGCGCCGCAGGCACCACCCGCTGGAACAACTCCCACAACTCATCCGGCACCAGGCGCTCCACGATCATCACGCGAACAGCCTACAAGCCCAAATGAGATGACTTCTAACGGCTCCATGACGGGGTCCTCTTCTTCGGGGCATCGGTGGCCGATACCGGGCGATTGGCCAGGGCTTCCGGCCGACCGCCGTGAGGACCCCGCCGGAGGCTCGGAGCGGACCGCGGTGTCCGCTCTCAGCCCGTCAGGGCTTCGAGTGCCTTGGACAACTCATCGCCCAGCCCGGGCATCGTGAGCGAGGTCTGCCGCATGTCCTGGGAGGGAGCCGCGAGCGTGCCGTCCCGGGTGATCCGGCCGATCCGGATCCTGCCCCACCACCAGCGGTCGTTGAGCTGGCTCAGGTCGTCCACGCCGATCCAGGTGGTGCTGGCCGGGTGCAGGACGAAGATCCGGCCCGGCTCGCTGGTGTTGATCGCGGTCTCGTCGACACTCCAGCCGGCGGCAGCACGGACCCGGTGGCCCAGGACACGGTACTGCTGCGGATGGCCCAGGACCACTGTATCGATGACCCAGTCCAGGTCACCCCACCGGTCCTGGCGCAGCCGGTCGACCAGTGCCGATGGCAAGGTGGTGTCCTCGTCGGCCAGTTGCCGCAACTCGGTCAGCCTCTCCAGCAGGATCACGACCGCCCTTGTGCGCAGGTGTTGTTCATGCTCCCGCGCGGACCGGCGCCGGTGCCACGCGCTGCGCCACCGCTCCAGGTGCCGCTGCAGAGCGTAGTAGCGCATCCGCACGGCATGCGGGGGCCGGATCACGGGCAGGCCTTCCAGACGACAGGGAAGCCGGGCTTCGGTACGAGGACCACGGCCTGAGCAACAGCCGGCGCGCCGCTCCCGCTCACAGGGCCAGGCCGAACCGCTGCTCCAACTTCTTCATCCCCTCGCTGTACCCGGCTCCCCAACGTCCGAACGTGACGTCGAAGTCCTCGTAGAGGCCTTGGTCGGTCGAGGCGCGGTGCTCGGTGGAGATCGTTTTCCACAGTCCGGTGATCCGCTCGCCGGGGCCGTGGCCGGCCGTCTCCAGCCGCCTCGTCCACTCGGCGGAGGGCAGGGTGTAGAACGCGGTGATCCACTCGCCCGACACGTCCGCGGGGTCGACGCCGCGCTCGCTGCCCAGGAGGTACAGGGCGACGGCCAGGCCGGCGCAGCCCTCGAACACGATGATCCCGTCGATCATCATGTCGTAGTCGCCGATGGGGCCTTCGACCAGGGCCAACATTCGATCCCATGCCCGAATCCATGCCTGCGGGCCCTCCGCCGGCCGGTTCCTGTGCAGGTTCTCGACCACCGTCGTCACGTGCTCTCCCTCGTCCGTCGCTGTCGGCCACTCTCGTGGAACAGTCTGCCGTCCAAGCCTCGGCGGCGGGTGGTTTTCCGGTGCCGGGTTCGTTGTCCGTCGCAATCTGCCCAACCGGGCCCTGCGGTGGCCCGGCGGATAACACGGTGGCGGCATGCTGACGATCGGCCACGAGACCGGCCCTATCGAGGTGCACCACGCCATCGCACACGTACACGGAGCATCACGGCTTCGACTGCCGCATCAGGCTGGAACTGGTCATGCCGGACGGCGTGCACGACGACGCGCTTTCCGGCCGGCTGCGTGTCGCCGCGGCCGAGTTGGAGAGCCCATCCGGACCGCTGTGGATGAAGGGCCTCGGTGGCCTGGTGGATCTGACGGAACCGAATCCTGAGATCGAACGGCTCGCCGACTGGGTCCACTCGTGGACCAGCCGGCGGCTGGGGGCGGGCATCGGCGACTACGTGCAGGTCACCGTCGCTCCGTCCTCCTCCTTTTCGCACTCGGCCTCGCGATACCGGTCCCCGGGAGGCGACCGCCCCGCGGGCAGCCGCGGGCGGGATGCTGGGGGCCTCCACGCAGGCCAGGCCCAGGCGCCGGGCGGCCTCCTGCGCCTGGCCGTCCTGGAGGTTCTGCAGGGTGAGGAGGCCGGCTGGACCGCCTTGCGCGGCGCCGCGCAAGGCGGTCCAGGACGGACGCCAGGCCGTGCCCGTCCCGGACGAGGGCGCCGACGTGCTCGAAGTAGGGGAGGGCGCGGGGCGTCGCGCAGCGGGCAGGAGGTCGGTGCTCAACGGAGTGGTCCTCTCGCGTCAGGGGAGTTCGGGCAGGGCGCCGGGGGCGGCCCGGTGCCGGGCAGCGGCGGCCGTGCGCCGGAATTCGCTCCCCTCCTCGACCCGGCCCAGCAGGTGCAGGGCCCGGCCGGTCCCGTCGAGGACCTGCACCTCGCGCCGCCGGTTGCCCGTGGCCCGGGCCAGCGGCAGACAGCGCAGGTAGACCTCCAGCGCCCGCGCCCCGTCGCCGCGGGCCAAGGCCAGTTCGGCCTCCTCCCACAGGAGCAGGAGCTCGTACCCGGGGCGGTGCTCGGCCTCGGCCAGGAGCCGGCCGGCCGTGCGCAGGTGCCCCTCGGCCTCGTCGAGCCGGCCGCCCGCCCGCGCCGGCGGTGAGGCGGGCGGAGACCAGCCGGGCCGGGCGGCACGTCCACCCGCCGACCGCGGGGCCCAGGTGGGCTTCGACGTCGGCCCGTCGGTGGGACGGGGCGTCGGGGGCGTAGCCGCGGCGCAGGCCCAGGCCGGCCAGCAGCCCGGATGCCGGGCCGGGGACCGGGGCCCAGCCGGTGGTCGTGGCCAGGGCCCGGGCGGCGTCCCGGCAGGCGGCAACGGCGGGGGTGCCGTGGGTGCGGCTCGGATCGCGGTGCAGCAGCACCTCGGTGACCGGGTCGTCGCCGTGGCCGGGCAGGGCGGCGGCGACCGGCCAGGTCCGTGCGAGGGCCTCCAGCGCCGCCCGCACGGCATCCGCGTGCTGCGGTGCCGGCGGGCGCAGCACCTGGGCCCAGGCGTCCGGGGCGGTGGCGGCCACGCGGTAGCCGTTCATGCCGTGCCGCCGGCGGTGGCCGGCCAGTCGAGGGTGAGCAGCACATCGTTCTTGCGGACGAAGGGGGTGCCGGTGGGCGGGGTGCGGGTGCGGTCGGGGTGGACGGTGAGGCGGGGGTGTCCGGCGGTGCGCAGGTGGCGGTCCCAGTGGCGGACGGCGTCGGCGAGGCGCTCGGCGGTGGCCCGGTCGCCGTGGCCGTGGACGGTGAACTCCCAGCCCTCGTCGGCGGGTTCGGTGGTCAGGTAGGCGAGGGAGCCGGGGCCGATGAGCGCGGGCTCGGTCCGGCCGGGTGCGAGGGCGGTCGGTGCGTCGGTGGCGGGCTCCTGCTGGATGCTGCAGTAGCCGCTGGTGTGGAGGGCGGTCAGGAGGTGGAGGTGGAGGGTGTCGAAGGGCGCGCCGGCGGCGGTGCGCACCCCGGTGGGGATGCGGTGGCGGGGCGTGTGCAGGGCTTCGGCGATGCCGTCGGTGTCGGGCGGTGGTCCGTCGGGGTGCCACAGCAGGACGTCGTCGGCGAGCCGGGTGGAGGGCACGTGCGGGCCGGCGCTGTCGCGGATGAATCCACAGGGCAGCCACGGCCCTTCGCTGACGAGGGTGTCGCCCTCGTGGTGCAGGGCGATCGACCAGCGGTGCGGGGTGTGGAGTTCGAGGGGGACGACCAGGCGGCCGCCGGGTGCGAGTTGCTCGGGCCAGGCGCGGGGGACGGAGTGCAGGCCGTAGGTGGCGACGATGGCGTCGAACCCGCCGGGCGGCACGAGGTGCTCGGGGGCGCCGAGGGTGCCGTCGCCCAGGACGGGGGTGACGCGGGTGGTGCTGGTCTCGGCGAGGGCGCGGCGGGTGCGGTGCACCACGCGCTCGTCCGCGTCCACGGTGACGACGTGCCCGGTGGGCCCGGCGAGGTGGGCGAGCAGGGCCGCGTTCGCGCCGCCGGAGCCGAGCTCCAGGATCCGGGCGCCGGGGGTGATGCGGGCCTGGTGGGCCATCAGGGCCTGGAGGGAGGCGGCGGATACGGAGCTGGTCGCCGCACCGGCCGCGTCGCGCAGGGTGACGTGCGGCTCGTGGGGGTCGTAGGCGTCGGACAGGCGGGCGGCGGGGACGAAGCGGTGCCGGGGCACGGCGCGCAGCGCCGCGACAACGGGCCCGGGGAGGTGGGGGTTGGCGGCACCGACGCGCTCGGCCATCTCCGCGCGCCGCCGGGCGGCCTCCGCGCTCTCGCCCGGCGCGGCCGGGGCCGGCGTGTCGTGCGGATAGGAGGAGACGGCGGGCAGGCGGCTCACCGTGCCGGGCCAGATCGCGTCCAGGGCCTGCGCGGTGGGCGTGAACACCGGCCCGAGGCCGTCCAGGGCGCACACGTCGACCCACTCCCAGCGGACGAACTTGTCCGGCTCCCGCACCGTCGGGGTGCCGGTGACATCGACGCCGCGGACCACTCCGGTCAGGCGGGGCACCTGCTGGGCGTGGTCGAGCAGGACGGTGACGACCGCGGCGCCGCCGGCCTGCAGCCCGGCCTCCTCGGCGAGTTCGCGCACCGCCGCCTCCTCCAGGCTCTCGGCCCGCGCCCCGCCGTCGCCATCCGCCACCATGTCGATCTTGCCGCCGGGCAGCTCCCACATGCCCCGGGCCGACCAGCCCAGCAGCACCCGGCCCTGCTCGTCGGTGACGACGGCCAGTGCCCCGGCGACCGCGACGTTGCCGGTGGCCGGCGTGCTGCGCTCGGTGGCGACGGTGTCCCGGTGCGGGCCGCGCAGCACCAGCACGGCGAGGTTCCCGGCATCGAGGCGCCGCACCTCGGACCAGCCGGAGGTCAGGGCGGCGATCTCGTCGTCGTCGAGGGCGATGCGCCTGCGCTCGGGCGGGGTGGTGGCGGCGAGCGGGGTGGTGACCAGCAGGGTGCCGCCGGGGGCCAGCAGCCGGCCCAGCCGGTGCAAGGCGTTCGCCCTGTCGGTCAGGAACGCCACGGACAGGCGCAGCGTGATCAACAGGTAGGGGTCGTCGCCGAGGAGGTGCGGCAGGTCGGCGTCCTCCACGTCCGCCTCCAGCCACCGCACCGCGGCGTCGGGGTGCGCGGCGCGGGCGCGCTCCAGCGCGGCGGCGGACAGGTCGATCGCGTCCACCGTCCAGCCCTGCGAGGCCAGGTGGGCGGCGAGTTCGCCGGTGCCGCAGCCCACGTCCAGGGCGCGGCCCCCGCCGGCGGGGACGGGCGCGTGCTCGGCGAGCGCGGCCTGCTCCTGCGGGCGCAGGCCGGTGAAAACGATGCCGTCGGTGTAGCTGTCGTTCCATTGGGCGGCGGTGAACCGGACGGTGGTCATGGATCTCCGTGACAGTGTGTCGGGCAGAAGCGGGGCGGGCGGTATGGCTGTCGTGCTGCGGGAGTGGAGGCGCGGGGCAGGCCGGTGTTCAGAACAGGGCGTCCTGCTCCGCGGGCGGGTCGGGCCGGGCGGCAGGTTTGGGCTGCAGCGCGGCGGTGGTGTCCAGGTCGAGCAGGGTGTGCCAGCGGCCGGCCGTGCTCCCGTCGGCGAGCAGGTGCTCCAGGAGTCGGGCGGTGGCGGTGACGTCCGGCATCGCCCGGTGCCGGTCGGCCGGGCGGGCGATGCCGTAGTGGGCCAGCAGGTGGTCGAGGCCGTAGGAGCCGAGGCCGGGCAGGACCGCCTTGGCGAGGCGGATCGTGTCGAGCAGCGGCGTGGCGGCCAGGTGGGGGCAGTGGACGGCCTGACGGGCGATCATCCCGGCCTCGACGGGCGCGTGGTGGGCGACCAGCCGGTAGGGCGGAGCGCTCAGGTGCGCGTCCAGGCGGGCCAGCACGGCGGCGGCCGGGTCCGCGCCGGCGAGCATCTGCGCGGTGATGCCGCTCAGCGCGGCGCTGCGGGCGGTGACGGGGACGTCGGCGGGCGGCCGGATCAGGGCCTCGAAGCGGCCCATCTCCACCAGGCGCCCGCGCACGGGGCGCAGCGCGAGCGCGGCGACCTCGGTCGGCTCCGGCGGCCGCCCGGGCGGGGTGAGGCCCTCGAAGTCGATGACGACCAGGGTCAGGGCGGCGAAGCCCGGATCGTCGAACAGGCCGCTCACGCCGTGTCCTTCCCCGCGGCTGCCGGAGCGCCGGCCGCGGTGCGGAGACGGGCGAGGGTGCGCAGGCCGCGCTCCAGGAGTTCGAGATCGCCGCTGGCGGCGCCGTACTGGATGCCGGAGACCGCGTCCAGGGCCTCCAGCACCGTCAGGTACTCGAGTTCCGCGGCGGTGAAGGGGCGGCCGTAGCCGTCGGCCAGCGCCGCCAGCAGGTCGGGGCGGTGCGCCCACAGGTCGGCGAGGCGGACGAAGTCGCGTACGGCGGGGCCCGGTTGGGAGCGCTCGAAGTCGATCACGTACAGCTCGCCCGACGTGTCGAGCAGCAGGTTCCGCGGCTGCAGGTCGCCGTGGGTGCACACCGTCTCGGGCTGCGGCAGCAGGGCGGCGCGGGCGGCCAGGGCGCGGACGGCGTCCTCGTCGCCGGGCGCCAGGTGCGGGCGGGCGCCGTCCAGGTGCCGCTCCAGCTTCCCCAGCGCGACCGGCAGGGTCTGGTCGGGTCCGGCGGCGGGGGCCGGGCGGTGGATCGCGGCGGCGAGCGCCCCGATCCGGCGCAGGACCGCGCGCTGCTGCTCGGGGGTGTGGACGGCGCCGTGCAGGGAGGTGCCGGGCAGCGCGGTGACGACGACCGCGAGCAGGCCGGCGTCGGCGGCCACCAGGCGGGGCGCGGCCGCCCCGAGTCCGGGAACCCAGCTGCGGTACGCCTCGACCTCGCGGGCGTGGAAGCTCGCGCTCCGGTGGACCTTCACGTACCAGCGGCCGCCCTGGCCCCCTTCGGCGCGCCACACCCGGCTGCCCGGCCTGGCCCAGGAGACGTCGGTCCAGGAGGAGAGGCGGCCCACGGCCCGCTCGGTGAACTCCCGCACCGCCGCGCCGGGACCGTCCGCCCCGGCGCCGGTGGAGGGCAGGGTCCGCAGCCGGTCGGCCCCGGGGTCGAAGGCGACCGTGTCGCCCGGCTCCTGGAAGTGGACGGCGAAGTGCCGGCCGGCGCGGTAGGCGTCCAGGGCGGCCCGGCAGTAGGCCACCATCTGCGCCGGAAGGTCGGCCAGCGGGTACCAGCCCATGGCGTCGCACAGGTCGGGCTCCATGATGGCTGGCTCCCCGCCCCAGCGGAGCACCTCGAACACCAGCCCGATCCGGGAGTTTCCGCCGGGGCCTCGGTGGTGGACGGTGACGGCGTGCCGGACGCTGTCCGGGTCGACGACGACGCCGGTCTCCTCGCGGGCCTCGCGGATCAGGGCCTGCACGGCGTCCTCGTGGGGGCCGTCGATGTGCCCCGACGGCAGGTGGAAAAGGCCCGTGGCGTAGACGGCTCCGGCCCGGCGCGTCAGCAGGACCTCGGGGCCCGCTGGGCCGTCGCGGCGCAGGAGCAGGTGGACGTCGACGGGCTCCTGGTGGCGGGCCTGCACCGCAACGGGCCCGGCCGGGGGTGCGAGGGTGCCTGCGGCGGGGGGCGGGGCGAGGGCGGCGCGCGGCCGTCCGGCGGTCGGGGCCGTGCGCCGTGCGGTGAGCAGGACGGCGGCGAGGGTGCCGGCCTCGGTGATCCGGCCGTCGTGGCACATCGCCACTGCCTCCTCCAGTGGGAGGCGGCGCAGTTCCATGTCCGCCTCGCTGGCCTCCCGCCGGTGCTCACCGAACGTCAGGCCGGTGGCGAGGTAGAGGTGTTCGCGGGTGCGGGCGCCGGCGGGCATCCGCCACATCGTCGTCAGCAGCTCGATCCGGTCGGCGCGGATGCCGGCCTCCTCCAGCAGCTCGCGCCGCGCCGCCCTCTCCGGGGCCTCGCCCGCACCGCATCCACCGCCGGGGCAGAGCAGCAGTCGTAGGCCGCACACGTGGACGTTCTCCTCCACCAGGGTGATGCGGCCCTCGTCGTCGAGGGCCACGACGCGCACCCCGTCGAGCGATTCGGTGTACTCGTAGGTGCCGGTGCTGCCGTCGGCCCGCCGGACGGTGTCGCGGCGCACCGCCACCCGCAGCCCGCGGAAGACCTCCGCCGACTCTTTCGTGGTCCAGCCCTTGATCATGTCGTCGATTCCTTCTTCCGGTCGTACCGCAGGGGCAGGGGGTGGTGAGGGGTGTCCGGCGCGCGGGGCGCAGGTCACGGGGGCAGGGGTGGTGGCGGCGGCTCCAGGCGCTGGAGGTGGCGCTCGTACCGGCCGTCGGGGTGGTGCACGGTGCGGTAGGCGTAGGGGACGGCGCTGCCGTCGAAGACGACGACGCCTTCCTCCACGACGGCCCGGCCGGTGCTGGCGGCGTGCAGCAGGGCTGCGGTGTGCCGCGGCGGCAGGGGTTGCGCCGGCGGCCGCCGGTGCCGGCCCGTCACCGGCCGTCCGCTTCCGGAGCGCGGCCGGCCGAAAGGGGTCCGAGGAGGGCCCGCGCGCGGTCGGCGACCTGACGCGGCGTGAGGCCGGTGGTGTCGACGACCTCGGCGCCGGCGGCGAGCCAACTGCCGTACGCCTCCTCGTACACGGGCAGTTGCCTGCGCCGGAACGCGCGGACCTTCGCGCTGCGAACCTCGTCGCCGGGGTACTCGACGGCGGCGCCGATACGGGCGCGGACCGTGTCCGGGGAGGCGTGGAGCAGCAGGTGCCGCAACGGGGCTCCGGCGGTGCGGACGGCGTCGTGGATCTCGGCGGCGTAGGTGCGGCGCAGCAGCGTCATCGGGACGAGGACCGGGCGGCCGCCGTTCTCACGGTGGCAGTGGACGGCGAGCTGCGCGGTCAGGGCGCGCCAGGCCGGGTGGTCCTGGAAGTCGCGGTACGTGCCGGGGAAGACCCGGCGCACGACGGCGCCGATCTCCTCCGGGTCGGCCAGGACGGCGCCGGGCAGTTCCTGCCGCAGGGTGGTGGCGAGGGTGGTCTTACCCACGCCGAAGGGGCCGTTGATCCAGACGATCATGTGCGGCTCGTCTCGTCGCGGTCGGCCGGGCAGGACGGTTGGTGGCGCGGGCCGGGCAGGTGGGCGGCGTACTGCCGGGCCTGGAGCAGGTAGGCCGTGCGGTAGCCGCCCGCGCCGGGCCGCTGCCCGTCCGGGTCGGGTTCGGCGGCCATGAGCTGCTCGTGCGTGCCCTGTTCGACGAGGCGGCCGTCCTTGAGGACGTAGATGAGGTCCGCGGAGGAGCAGGCCGCCAGGCGGTGGGTGATCAGCACCACGGTCGCCCCCTGCTCCGCGAGGCGGCGCAGGTTGTCGAACGCCCGCACCTCGGCGGCCGGGTCGAGCGCGCTGGTCGGCTCGTCCGCGACGACCAGGAACGGGCGCCGCCCGTCGGGGCCGGCGGTGGTGGCGCGCAGGTGGGTGCGGGCGGTGCCGATCCGCTGCCGCTGGCCGCCGGAGAACTCGACCCCGCCCTCGAAACCCCGCGCCGCCAGGGTGTCCCAGCCCCGGTCCTGCTCGCGGAGCAGGGACTCCATGCCCGCGAACTCGGCCGCCGCGGCGAGGGCGCGGGCGTCGTCGTGGTGGCCGGGGCGGCCGGCGGTGACGATCGCCCGCAGGGTCAGGGGCCAGTGGAAGGCGTCCTGCGGGAGCAGCACGGTGGAGGCGAACTGCTGGGCCCGGTTGGCGGTCGCGGTGTCGACACCGTCCCAGCGGATGGTGCCGCTGTCGGGCCGGTACAGGCCGCACAGCAGCCGGGCCAGGGTGGACTTGCCCGCGCCGTTGTCGCCGACCAGGGCCACGATCTTCCCCGTCGGGACGACCAGGTTGACCTTGTCCAGCGACGGCGCGGTGCGGCCGGCGTAGGTGAAGGAGACGTCCTCGACGTGGATCGCGGCGGGGCGCTCGGGCAGGTCGGCGCCGCCGGCGGGGATGGCGAGCTTCTCGGCCTCGGTGGCGAGCTTCTGCAGGTCGCCGACGTAGAGCGCTTCCTCGAAGAGCTGGTTGACGCTGCTCAGCAGGCCGCCGACGTTCACGGCGCCGGTGCGCACCGCGACGACGGCGGTGCCGGCGGCGGCCAGCGCCAGGTGCCCGCCGGAGACGAGCACACCGAGGAGGCAGAAGGTGGCGGCGTAGGCGAGGCCGGACGCGGCGGCCGCGGCGAGCTTGGTGCGGGCCCCGGCGGAGGCCAGTCGGGCCTGCTCCGCGTCCGAGGCCAGGGCCATCTGCTCGAAGTGGTGCAGCAGGAACGCGCCGACGCCGTGCACCCGGATCTCGGCGGCCGTCCAGGTCTGGGTGAGGAGCTGGGCGATGAGCTGGGAGGCCCGCAGGTGCTGGAGCCAGGCCATCACCGAGTTGCGCCGGCGCCGGGCGGTGACGGCCGCGCCCCACGCGCGGGGGGCCGCGATCAGCACCAGCAGCGGTAGCAGCACCGGGGACAGCGTGAACAGCACGCCGCCGGTGGCGGCCATGGACAGCAGGGTGCCCAGCACCGCGACGGACTCGGTGGTCAGCCGGTGCACGGAGTTGATGCCGAATCGGGCCGACTCCAGGAGGCGGTTGAACTCCGGGTCCTCCAGGGAGGCCATCTCCACCCGCTGGGCCCGCTCCAGCAGGGCGAGGGTCGCCGTGCGCTGGATGCGGGGACTGAGCCGGTCCGCCCCCCAGGAGGACACCACCGCGAAGACGGCCCCGGCGCCGGTGGCGGCACCGGCCACCAGCACCGAGGGCAGCACCGCGTGCAGCGCACCGGAGGCCCCGGCGGAGGAGAGCAGGTGCCCCAGGGCGGCGTTGACGGCGACCAGGGACAGCGCCCCCGCCCCGGCGCGGCCGACCTCGGCGAGCACCACCCCCGCCAGCGCGGCGCGGTCGGCCTGCCAGGCCAACTGCCAGGCCAGGCGCAGCATCCCGGGGATCTGCCGCACGACCGTCCACAGGCCGGCCTGCGCGCCGGCGTCCTCGTGGCGCACGAATCCGCCGTCGTAGCGCATCGGCCCGCCGAACAGCAGCAGCTCGCTCGGCGAGGCTCCGGCGGCCTCGACGGCCGCGGGCCGGGTCCGCCGCTTCACGCCGCCCCTTCCTCGTCCGCGGGCCCGACGGTGCCGGCCGCCGCCAGCGGCCGGCGCAGCGTCAGGTAGTGCGCGGCGGGGGCGAAGCCGAGCTTCTCGTACAGCGGCAGGCCCTCCTCGGTGGCGATCAGCTCGACCGACGAGCAGCCCTTCTGCTGCAGCTCGGCGACCAGGGCCCGGGTGACGGCCTCCGCCAGGCCCCGGCGGCGGTGGCGCGGATCCGTGACGACGGTGTGGACGCGGCCCCACAGGCCGCCGGGGTAGGAGGGGCCGTCGTAGCCCCGGTAGAGGACGCCGATCGCGCACGCCGCGAGCGTGCCGTCGCCGGCGTCGGCGACGTGGGCCAGCAGGTGCGGGTCGGTGCCGAGGCGGGCTTGCATGTCGGCCAGGAACGTGGCGCGCCAGGCGTCGTCGGCGGGCCGGCCGGTGAGGACGTCGACGCGCAGGCGCAGCAGCTCCTCGGCGTCGTCGGACACGGCGGGGCGGGTGGGAGTCGGCGGCATCGGGCTCCTCCTCGGGGCGGGTACGGGTCAGGTGCCGACTGGGTGGGCGGCGGCGCGGGACCGGGATGGACCGGGGCCGGTGTCAGCGGACGACGTAGGCGGGGACGCCGGTGCGCACCGCGTCCAGGACGGCGAGCGTGAGCTGCGCCCGGCGGGGGCCTGCCTGCGCGGCCAGCTCCTTGCGGGACAGGAGGACCACCTCGGTGTGCTCGGCCGGGTCGAGGCGGATCGCGGCGACCTGCGAGGGGGTCAGCTCGCCGCCGTGGAAGGCGAATCCGACCTTGGCCGGCCAGCCCCCGCGCGGCTGTTCGAACACGACTGCCAGCAGCGGCAGCCGGTCCGCATCGGGTTCCAGGAGGATGCCGGTCTCCTCCGCGCACTCGCGCACCGCGGTGTGCAGCGGGCTCGGATCGGTGAACTCCACGTCGCCGCCCGGCCATTGGAGGCCCTTGGCCGGGTCGGTGGCGCGCAGCAGCACGGCCCGCCCGTTGCGGGTGGTGAAGAAGACGGAGCCCCACATCGGGGCGGCGGGGATCGCGGGCAGGTAGGCGGGCAGCGGCAGGTGTCCGGGCAGGACCGGTGGCGGGGCGGTGTGGCGGCGGATCAGCTCCGCCTCGTGGGCGGCGACCGGCTCCGGCAGCTCGGCGGGCAGGACCCAGCGGTGGCCGTCGTGCTCGGCCGACAGCCGCACCTGCTGAACGTGGTCGAGGCAGGCGGCGATCACGTGGGCGCGGGTGCGGGCACCGCGGGAGTTGGTGTAGTCCTTGTGCCCGAGGTGCGCGGTGACACGGGCAGCGGTGATCCCGGCCTCCTCGGCCAGCTCGCGCAGCCCGGCCGCGACAATGCCTTCGCCCGGTTCGGTGCCGCCGCCGGGCAGTTCCCACAGGCCCGCCTGCAGGGTGCCGGGGGCGCGCCGCACCAGCAGCACCCGGCCGGTGCGGTCGGTGAGCAGGACGCTGACGGAAGTGCGCTCGACGTCCTCCGCGCGCGCCCGGGCCGGCGGATCGAACACCGGCAACGCGGCCGCTGCCCGGTCGCCCGCCCGGCGCACAGCCCCGGTGGCGGGCGGCCGGGCAGTGACCGCAGCGGTGGCGTGCTCCTCGACGAGGCGGCGGGTGGAGGCGCGCAGGTGGAGGCGGTGCAGGTCCTGGGGGCGGAACCAGTGCACGAGGACGCCCTCGCGCAGGCCGGCCTCGTCGGGGTGGCCGTCCCAGCGGGCGGTGAAGATCTGGATCGGGACGGCCAGGCCGCGGCGGTCGGTCGTCCACTCCACGGTCAGCGGCTCGACCGACCCGAGGTTCAACCCGGGGACTTCCTCGGCGAGTTCGCGGCGCAGCGTCGCCTCGATCGTGGCGTCGCCCGCCTCCCGGCCGCCGCCCAGCAGGCTCCACTCTCCCGGCGCCCAGATGTGCGGGAAGTTGTCGCGCAGGTGCAGCAGGTACTGGCCGCGGCCGTTGTGGACCAGGGCGGAGGCGTTCACCGGCTCCGGGCGGCCGGTCAGGCCCGCCGCGAGCAGCCCGGCACGCAGCCCGGGAGGGGAGACCTCGGACAGCCGGCACCACGCGGCCCCGGCGGCCCCCGTCTCCTTGAGGTCCGCGGGCGGCATCTCGCCGTCGGCGAGGTGGAAGACGTAGCGGAAGTCGAAGTGCAGCCGGGCGCCTTCGCTGCCGACAGGGTCCGAGCCGATGTCGACGGGCGTGTCCATCAACTGCGGTGCCAGGCAGAGCGCTCCGGCCGCAAGCCCGGTCCCCTCGGTGACCGCGCGGATCGCCGCCTCCAGAAGCCCCCCGCCCCCGCCCCCGCCCTCGTCGCCGCCGGGCTGCGCCTGCGGGCCGGCGGCCGGGCCGCGGACGTGCAGGACGTTCAGGTCCCGGTCGACGACGACACCGCTGCAGGTGACGTGCACCGGCCGCATCGTCGGGTCCGGCGCGCCGTCCAGCAGGTCCAGCAGCGGGAGCAGGCGTTCGCGTTCGTCGGGTCGGCGCTCCAGGTAGGCGCGGACGGCGGTCGCGGTCTCCGTGGTGGTGGCAGGCAATCAGGGCTCCGTATCCGGTGTCACGAGAGGATCCGGCCGCGTGGGCCGGGGCGGCAAGTATCAGCGTTTCAGGGCGTTTTGGACGTTCGACGGGAGTGCCCGGGGGGCCGATGCTGGTGGATCGGGCCGGTGGCGTTCAAGGGGGTCGCCTCCGGGCGTGCCTGGGTCGAAGGGTGCGTTTTCGAGCACCCGGGCGGCACTGTCCACTGCGGCGTCCAGCCGTTCGCGGGTGTCCTCGGGTATGCGGCCGCTTCCCAGCGAGCAGGCGGCGAGAGCCTGTTCGAGGGCGGCTGTTCGGTCTTCGTCCAGGGCGTCGCGGACGGCGGGGTGGGTGAGGAGGTCGCGCAGGGCGTAGCCGTCGCCGGATTCATCCGTTCGGTTGATCGCGGCCCGGGCGAGGTTTCGGGCGGCCGGGGTGCCGGGGTCGGCGGCGTCGAGGACGGTGAGGGCGAGGCGGGTGGTGAACACCGCCAGGCCGTCGCCCGGTTGGAGAGCGGTCCACAGGCCGGCGGCGTGTTCGGCGGCTGCCTGGTCGCCGGGGCGGCACAGGGCGGTGAGGGCGGCGGTGACCGTCTCCTCCCACGGGTCGCCGGGTTCGGTCTCCCGCAGCAGGGCCAGGGCGGCGGAGTCGTTGCCGGTGGTGGCGGCGGCGAGGACGGCGGTCTGGCGGCCGTCGAGGATGCGGCGGCCGATGCCGCGGTGCTCCTCGATGTGGTGCAGGGCGTCCTGCCAGCGGCCGGCGGCGGTCAGGGCGCGGGTCCCGTCGGCGATGACGACCCGCCACAGCCACGCCCGGACTTCGGCGCGCTGCTCGTCGGTCTCCGTGAGCGCGGCGGGCACGGTGATGCCGTCGATCCTGGTTCCGACGGCGTTGGTGACGGCGCGGTAGAGGTCGAGGAGGAGCCGGTGGCCGCTGTGGTGGCGGCCGGCGCGCAGGTGGAGGCGGGCGAGGTTGACGATCGGCTCCAGGCCGCGGATGGCGCTCATCGCCGTCAGCGGGCCGCGGGCGAGGTACAGGTTCGCGTGGCGGTGGCACAGGGCGCGCGCGTCGGCGGGCAGGTCGAGGTCGGAGGCGAGAAGGGCGGCCTGGTTGAGGACGGTGGAGGCGAGGCCCGCGTCGCTCTGCCGGGAGGCCGTGTCGGCCAGCTCGCGGAGCCGGCCGACACGGGCGTTCAGGGGCAGGCACGCGGGCCGGATCCTGGGCACCAGCGGGAAGCGCCGGGCGGTGGGTCCGGTCGGGTGCACGGCGGCTACTCCCAGGTGACGGTGATCGGGTGGTGCGGGCGCTCCAGGACGAAGCGGCCGGCGGCCGGGTCGGCGGCGGGCGGGGTGTCGGGCAGCGCGATGCGCAGGGCGCGGTCGCGGAAGCCGGCGTCCCAGGTGCGGATCTGCTCGGAGACGAGGTCGGCGAGCGCGGCGCCGTCGGGGCCGTGGCCGATCACGCCGGTCTCGTAGGTCTTGCGGCCCTCGGTGGTGGGGGTGCCGGGGCGCAGGGTGAGGTAGGCGAGGGAGCCGTCGTGGACGGTGGCCATGGCGCCCCAGCCGAACATCGGGCTGGCGGTGCCCTTCTCGCGGGCGGTGGCGCTGACGCTCATCCGCAGCAGGGAGTTGGGCAGGGTCAGGGCGAGGAACAGGTCCTGGTACTCGTAGGTGGTGCCGGCGGGGATCGTCACCCCGGTCCAGGTCTCGTGGCGGGGGGTGTCGAGGACGCCGGCGAGGAGGGCGGGGTCGGCGCTCTGGTCCTTGTGGACCTGGAGGGTGACGGCGCCGTCCCCGGTGAGGTCGACGGTGCGGCGGGCGTCGTCCATGCTGCCGCGCAGCGGCATGAAGACGGCGAGCTGGTGGTCGACGGACACCCAGCCGTCGGCGGCGCGTTCGAAGGCGATGGTGCGCGAGGCGGTGCCGCGCAGGCGCAGCGGCACCACGATCCGGCCGTCCGCCTTGACCTGCTGAAGCCAGGCGGTGGGCATCTCGCTGGTGCTGACGGTGGCGGTGATCCGGTCGAAGGGCGCGCCGGCCGGGTGGCCGAGGGCGCCGTCGCCGAGCAGGGCTTCGACGTTGGCGATGCCGGCGTCGGCGAGGTGCTTGCGGGCGCCGTCGACCAGGTCCTCGTCGACGTCGACGGTGGTGACGCGGCCGTCGGGGCCGACGAGGTGCCCGAGGTAGGCGGCGTTGACGCCGGTTCCGGCGCCTGCTTCGAAGATGCGCTCGCCGGGCCGGGCGGCGAGCTGTTCGAGCATCAGGGCGACGATGGCGGGCTGGGAGGCGGCGCTGATCTGCGCGCCGGAGCCGTCGGTCTTGGTGTAGACGGGGTTGTCGGCGTAGGCGGCCTCCAGGGGGAAGCCGGGCAGGAAGTGCTCGCGGGCGACGGTGCGGAAGGCGGCCTCGACCGGGGCGGTGCGGATGGCGTGCTGGTCGAGCAGGCGCTCGGTGAGGGCCTCGCGCAGCCGGTCGGCAGTCGCTGCGGGCTCGGTGTCGTTGCTCAGGTCGGTCATGTGGGTGGCCTCGATGGTTGCGGTGTCGGTGGTGGTCGAAGGCGCGGGGCCCTCGGTGGAGTGGAAGACGGCGTCCAGCGCACGTGCGGCGAGGGCTGCTTGGTGATCGACCGGCAGTCCGGCGCGGTTGGCGTGGAAGAGGAGGTGGTGGGCGAGGACGGCGCGCAGCCCGCGGTGCAGGCGGCCTTCGCGGGCGAGGCGGGCGAGATCCTGTCCGGCGTGCTCGAAGGCGTCCACCCAGACGGCGTGGCCGGTGAGCGGCGCGTCGCGGCGGGTGCGGGGTGTCGCGGCGGGCGGCTTCCATCCCCTCGTCGCCGCAAAAGGCTGTGGCCTCGCGGCTGAAGTCTTCAACAACAATGAGGTGCGCCCGCACCTACGCCCGAGGTCGATATCGTGGTGCCGGTGCGCATGATGGATGCCGAGTTCAGTTCCACGACATTCGTGGCCGTCGATGTGGAGTTGCGCCGCCAGCCCGGCGGCCCCATTCCAGTGGCCGTGGCCGCCCTCGCGCTCAGCGGTGCGGACTTCCGACCCCTTTGGCGGGTTCACCAGGAGATCCACGAGGAGCCCTACTCTTCCTGGAAGAAGCCCCGGCCGCCCCGCCTGCCTCACGAACTTACCGAGGGGTCCGCAGGGCTCGCCCTGCAGGAGATCGAGCGACACGTGACGGAGCAGCCGCACCGGCTCGTCGTCGCAATGGGCTTCCTGGAGTCCTCGCTGCTGTACACCGAGCGGGCCGCATGCCCGCGTCTGGCTTCCCTCACTCGCTGGGACGCGGTAGAGCTCGCTCGAACCGCCTGCCCCGGCGTCGAGCGAGGGTTCGAGGAACTCGCCCGGTACCTGGGTGTGCGGCTGCCGCCGGGACCCCGGCCCGCCACCCAGGAGGCCTGGGCGGTGGCCCAGGTATTTCGGCGCGCGGTCGAACACGGCGCGTCTGCGGGCCGGTGGTCGACCTTCGCTCAGCTGGAGGAGACCGCCGGGACCGCAGCGAAGCCGGTCGAGGAGATGTACCTTCCGCCGCCCACGGTCCAGGACTCGCTGTTCGACTGAGTGCCCCCGAGTCTCCCCCGGGCTCCGGGTTGAGCCGGTCACGCCCGGGGTGTGTTGACGACGCATCGCGTACCGCCGCTGATGAGGGTTGCCGTCATACCCGCCGAACGTCCGGTGCACCGTGAGCCCGGCTTCGGCTAGCGCCGTCCGGAGATCCTTCGGGGTATAGAGGCGTGAGGAGCTGTGGGACGGTTCGACGTGGCCGTCCTTGTAACGAGTGGGCCTGCGACTGTTGAGCCGGGCGGTCGCCGGGTTCCAGGAGGTGTGCACAGTGATTGTCGCCTCAAGACCCTTCAGGATCCGAGCTTCCACCGTGGCCGTGGTTCTGTTGGGCGGAAACTGCTCCATCCCCAGGCGGGTGCCGGGCCGCGTGATGCGGGCGGTCTCCTTCAGGACGGCGAGGTCTCCCTCGGGAATGTCGAGGAACCCGAAGCCCCGCAGCGTCAAGACGGTGTCGGCGGAGGCTGTGCGCAAGAGCAGCGCCTGGACGTCGGCGCGTACGAAACGGGGGCACCGGCCGTTGGCGCCAGCCCATGAGGTGGCTTGTGCGAGCTTGTCAGGGGACGGAGCGACCCCGATGGTGCGGTGGCAGCCGCTCCGGGTGAATTCGTGCGTGTGACGGCCGAAGGCGCAGCACAGGTCGAGGATCGCCTGGCTGGGCCGGAGGCCCATGTGGTGGGTGAAGAGACCGACGCTGCGGCGTGTCCTGGCGTGGTTGTGGGGGCTGTAGCGCTGGTGGTGGCCGCGGCCACGGCAGTTGGTGATCCGCCAAGGTTCTTGATCGGCTACGGCTTGGGCGCGGGGCATGGCACTCCGAGGGCGCGAGAGGGCGGGACGGCGGAGCTCTGGCTGGTACCCGCGGTGTCCACGGGCATGGACAGGGACACCGCGCGGGTCATCCGGTGACGGGGCCGGGCACCGCGGGGACGAGCAGGCCGTCACGGACGGCGAGGACTCGCATGCCGGCCTCCAGGGCGGACGCGATGCCGTCCGGCGCGGTCGGCGACGGCGCATCCGGGCCGCTGGGCCCTTCGCGCGGGGGGCGGTCGAGCCGCCAGCGGACGGCGGCGGGCTGGATGTGCTGGGGCTGGGGCGTCATGCCGCCCGTGAGCTCCTGGAGGAGACCGGAGTGGTGGCCGCGGCGGAGGAGCTCACCGTGTGGGCGATCACCTGCGGGCAGCACGGCAGTGTCGGAATCCGCCTCCTCGCCCCGGAAGCGCCGGCTGGCCTGGTGCTCCAGCACCACCGGGAGCTGGTCGGCGCCGAGCGCGGGCACGGGGTCGTGCCGGAGCTGGACCGGCTGGCAGTGGTGCGTTCGGAGGCGGACGTGATTGCGCTCGGCGACGCGGTGGACTTTCTCGACCCGGTCGTCGGCCGCTTCACGGCGGAGCGGTCGCCGAACAGCGTCCCGGGCTGGCCGGCCTTCGCCGTGCGCCGAGGCCGGTCGATGCCGGCAGCACTTGGCCGTCGGCCGCCCGGCTGCCTGTGCGGGAGCCTTCAGGAGAGCTGCGCCGACGGGTGGCGGGTGATGGGGTAGCCGATCTCGAAGTCTGCGGCGGACATGCGGGTGTCGTTGACCTCGACGGCGGTGCCGTCGGGTGAGGTGGCGGTGCGCAGGACGCGCAGGACGGGGGTGCCCTTGGGCAGTCGGAGGTCGGCGGCCTCGGTGGGGGTGGGCATGCGGGCGCCGATGGTCTCGTGCCAGGTGAGGGGGCCGCGCGCGAGGTCCTGTTCGAGGCGGTCGTAGATGCCGCCGGGGCCGGTGTCGCGTTCGGTGAGGACGGTGTCGCGGGCGACGGCGTCGGGGAGGTAGCTGGTGGCGGCCTGTTTGGGCTCGCGGGTGTCGGGGTTGCCCATGAGCCGGTCGCGGGCGAAGACCGGGGCGCCGGACTCGATGCCGAGGAGGGCGGCGATGTCGGGCGGGGCGGGGACCCAGCCGAGGTCGGGCTCCCGCAGGGCGGCCCAGGGCTGGGCGGCGGGGTCGAAGTAGTAGCCGATCTCGTCGCGGAACACCTGGCGCTCGCGGGTGATGACGGTCCGTCCGCTCCGGTGCCGGACGACGGTGCCGCGGCGGCGGACCACCTCGACCAGGCCCTCGGAGGCCAGCAGGTGGACGGCTTCGGTCGCGGTCTGCTTGGAGATGCCGTACTGCTGGGCGAGGTCGGCGATCTTGGGGAGGGTCGTGCCGGGCGGGTAGGTGCGGTCGGTGATGCCGGCGCGCAGGTCGTCGGCGAGCCGCTGGTAGGCGGGCGGGCCGTCTGGCGTGTGGGAGTGCTCCATAGGGGTGTCCTCGGTCGGCGGTGTCGTTGGCATAGTCCGGATTTCCAGGTTAGTCCTAGGCCTATTGACGGGCCAGGGAGCGCGGAGCATATTAGGCCTAGGACTAACGCTCTGTGAGGTGGTCGATACCTCCAGTGGTCCTGTTCTTCCCTGCCGCCAGCCCACTACAGCTGCGCCGTGCCCGGAAGTCGTCCGCACCCACCGGCCGCGATGGAGGCCAGCGCCATGACGACCCGTCACCGTCCGATCGCCGAACTCTCGTTCCCCCGCACCGCCCCCGCACCGACCGGCCGCGGCGCCGTCCCGCACTGGGACGCCGTCGTCGCCGGCGCCGACCCCGCAGGCCTGGCCTGCGCCCGCGCCGTGGTCGAGCACGACCCCGCCGCCCGCGTCCTGCCCCTGGAGGCCGAACACCCCTACAACCGCCGCGCCCGCCCCGTCGACCGCGCCCCGGCCTGCACCGGCCTGCACCGGCCGCGCCGGGATCTGCAGCGTCGGCCCGTACTCTCCGCGGCAGGGTGACCGAGCCGGAAATTTGGGTGCCGCCCGCACTCTTCATCCGAATTTCCGGCCGTCTGACATCGCTTCAACACCGCCTTCGCCGGTTCCCTGGATCCACCGCGGGCCGGGAAACCCGTACTGCGGGTGAGTCCTCGTCAGATCCCCTGCGCCCCACCCTTGGTGAGACGCCGGACCTCGGGCGCATCCGAAGGCCGGCGGGCTCCGCAGTCGTTCCCCGCCGCACCTTTCCCGAGAAGGAAATGGCATGTACACATCACTATGGATGGCGGGCCAGCGCCGCCGACGGCAGCCGCACCCGCGGCCCCGCCCGCTGCGCCTGCTGGTCGACGGGCTTGACGGATCCGGCAAGACGACCCTGGTCGACGCCCTGCTGGAGATGATGGCCGAGCACGGCATCGAGGCGGTGCGCCACCGCCGCATGCTCGCCCAGCACCACCCGCTGGACGAGGCCCTCAAGCGGCTGCACCTCAGCAAGCAGTACCGCTCCAGCGCCGTCACCGGTGCGTACTTGGCCGCCGGATTCGCGCTCGACCGGTTGCTGGTTCCCTTCGACCCGCCCCGCTGCGAGGGCGCGGTCCTGGTCCAGGAGGGCTACGTCGACCGCACCATCGCGGTCGGCCTGGCCGGCGGCCCGTTCCTGCCCGCGGTGCTGGCGCTGTGGGCCTCCCGCTACTTCGTCGCCTTCGACGTCGCCGTCTACGTTCACGCCGGAGTCGACGTGCGGCGCGAGCGCATGGCCGCCCGGGAGCACCTGGACCCCGGCGACCGCAACAGCATCGACGACTCCGGGTTCGCCGACCGATTCAACGCGGCGCTGCTCCACTTCCTCGGCCGGCGCCACCGCACACTCCTCGTCTTCGACACCGCACTGCACACCCCGCAGGAGATGGCCCGCCAGATCCTCACCACCGCCGGGTTGCTGCCCAGCCCCACGCTCACGGTCCCCTCCGGCCCGGCCGCCGTCCTCGCGCCGCGCATCCCGGCGTGAACTACCCCACCCGTCTTGCAGGAAGGAGCACTGCGCGATGCCGACGACAACCTTCCGGCCACCGCTGCCGCGCGAGGCGGACCGCCTCGCGGACCTGATTGTGCGACCCGGCCGGCACCCGCTCACCCCCGGACCCGCCGAAGACCGCCTTTCCGAAGCGGCGGGGGCCGCCTCGGGCCGGATCGGCAAAGACACCGTCACCAGTCCCGCCGTGCTGCGCGCGGCCATGGACGCCGCCCGCCGCCTGCTGCCCGAGCCGCTGCTGGCCAGCGTGAATCAGGAAGGCGGCCGACTGAACGCGCTCGACTGGCCCAGTGTGGCGCAGTTGCCCGGGGCCATGGCGCTGGGTGCCGCCGATCGCGAGGAGCTGGCCGAGCTGGCCGGCGCCGCGATCGCCGCGCAGCTGCGCGCCGCCGGCCTGACCTGGAACCTGGGCCCGGTGGTGGACCTGGGTGCCTGGCCCAGCGCCGGAGCGGTCGGCACCCGCTCCTTCGGCGCGGACCCCGTGAGGGTCGCGGTGCTGGCGGCGGCCTGGGTGCGGGGCCTCCAGCACGGCGGTGTGGCCGCGACCGCCAAGCACTTCCCGGGCCTGGGCGGCGTTGCGGCGGACCCGCACCACAGCGCACCGGTGGTGAACCGGCTCGCCGCCGGGGCACTGCTGCCGTTCCGCTCGGTGGTCCGCGCCGGGGCGGCGTGCGTGATGATCGGAAGCCACACGGTGCGGGAGCTGGACGACCTGCCGGCGCTCGCCTCGCCGCGCGTGCTCGCCCTGCTGCGCGAGGACGTCGGCTTCACCGGGGTCGCGTGCACCGAGAACCTGTCGATTCCCGCCGTCCACGGCCCGCTCGGCGGCCTGGAGCAGGCGGCGGTGGCGGCGGTGGCGGCCGGGGTGGACTTGGTGATGCTCGACTCCGAGGTCTCGCGCGGCAACCACGGCCCCACCGACCGGGCCCGCGCCGTCCGGCAACGCCGCCAGGTGGTCGACGCCCTGGCCGCCGCGGTCGACACCGGGCGCCTGCCGCTGGCCCGGATGCAAGAGGCCGCCGCCCGGGTGCTGAACCTGCACCGCCGGTTCGGGATCGGCCCCGACGCGGCGCTGCCGGACTGGGCGAGCGCCAACCGCTGCGCGGCCCAGGCCGCCGAACGGATCTCCGGGGCCTCGGTCACCGTGCCGCGCGGCGGTCACCTGCTTCCCCTGGCCGTGCCCGGCCAGGCGA
Organism: Kitasatospora sp. NPDC088134; assembly: GCF_044741705.1. NCBI lineage: Bacteria > Bacillati > Actinomycetota > Actinomycetes > Kitasatosporales > Streptomycetaceae > Kitasatospora > Kitasatospora sp. NPDC088134. Next base: position 22,869 of record NZ_JBIUTD010000020.1, read on the forward strand.
TCGCGGCGGTGCGGGTGCCGGACACGGGGGAGCGGCGGGCCGACAGCGCCCGTTACGCCGAGGACGTCTTCCCCGCCGCGCTCGCCGCCCATCGGGCGGTGCTGCCCGTCGCGTGCGGGCAGCCGGTCCCGGCGCAGGCCGGTGCGGTGGTCGTCTACGGCTACGACACCCGCCGCCCGGCCGGCCCGAGCGCGGCCGCGATCGAGGCGAGCCGCCTGGCCGCTGCCAGCCGCACCGTGGTGCAGGTCGCCTTCGGTGACCCGGACGAGCTGGCCGCCTCCGCCGCCCAAGTCCTACTGGCCGCCTACAGCCCCCACCCGGCCAGCGCCCGGGCCGTGGCTGCGACGCTCCTGCACCATGGCCAGGCGCCCGGCCGTCTCCCAGTCGGTGAGGCGAGGTGAGCACGGACACCGAGCTGGTGCCCGCCGCCGAGCTGTCCTCCTTCCTGGTGCGGCTGTTCAAGCGCACGGGGATGAACCGCTCCGGCGCCCGGACTCTCGCCGCCGCCCTCGTCGAGGCGGACCTGCGGGGCATCCCCGGCCACGGCAGCCGCCTGGCCCCCGGCCTGGCCGCGAAACTGTGCGACGGCCGGCTGAACCCCCGGCCGGTCGTCACCACGCTCCACACCGGGACGTCGGTCGCGGCCATGGACGCCGACCTCGCCCCCGGCCCGGTCGCCGCCCGCCACGCGGTCTCCGCCGCCGCCCACCTCGCCCGGCGCACCGGTACCGCACTGGTGACGGTCCGCCGAACCGGCCATGCCGGGGCCCTCGGCATCCCCGCCGGACAGCTCGCGCGCCGCGGACTGATCGGCCTGGTCGCCGCCCAGACCTCCGGGCGCAGCGTCGCCGTCCTCGGCGGGCCCGGCACCGTGCTGCTCGGCAATCCCGCCCTGGCCGTCGCCGTCCCGGCCGCCGGGCCGCGCCCGCCCGCTCTGGTGGACCTGGCCTCCGCGTCCATGTCCTGGGGCCGAGTGCACCAACACGAGCGCGAGCAGCGCCCGCTGCCGCCCGGGACCGCACTCGACCAGCACGGCCAGCCGACCACCGACCCCACTGCTGCGGCGGCGCTGCTGCCGTCCGGCCCGAGGGCCCAGGGGCTCGCGATCGTGCTGGAGCTGCTGGTCGGCGCACTCACCGGCGGCAGCGCCCTGCCCGACGGCGGCGAGGGACGCGGGCTGCTGTGCCTGGCGATCGACCCGACCCGGCTGGGAAGCGGCGACGAGCTCACCGCCGCCGTGGCCGACGTCTCCACCGCGCTCGCCGAGCACAGGGCCCGGCTTCCCGGCGAGCGCGCCTTCGCCCACCGCGCCCAGGCCGCCGCCCACGGCGTGCCCGTGGACCGCGCCGACCTGGACCGCCTCATCGCGGCCGGAGCGCCCGCCGTCCGGCCACCGAGTACCTGGATTCGCACCACCCGCTGACGGAAGGACCCGATCCCCGTGACCACCACCCCGGCCGCCGCACTGCTGGACGAACTCGCCGCCGCAGGGCCCCTGACCCTGCATCGCGGCCCGGTGCGCCCGCTCGCCGCCCGCGCCCTCCAGGGAGTGCTCGACCCGGCGGACCCGTACACCGTGATCGCCGCCGCCCGACGTCTGGCCGACGGCCCGCTGGAGCAGGCACTCGCCGACGTCACCGCCCGGCGCCTGCTCCACGAGCCGACCGGACGCCGCATCCCCCTTCAGGAACTGCCCTCGCGCACCACCATCGGGCTCGCCCAGGCGCACCGCCTCGACTCCGGCCAAGCCGATGCCCTCGCCTTCGCGCTGCGCGCCACGTTCGCCTGGCCGGGCATCGTCGGCACCCCCGACGCCCCGTTCGCCTTCAAGGCCGAACTGCCCGAGGGCTACACCCCGTTCGCCACGCCGGCCCAGATCGCCGCCAGCCAGGCCCTGGCCGGACCCGACGGGCTGAACACCCGATACATGATCAGCCAGATGAAGGGCGGGATGTCCTGCGACTGCGGAGCCAGCTGCCCGCTCGGGTGCGCCTACTGCTACCGCCGCGAGGGCGCCACCGCCGACGGCTACTACGGCAACTGGGAGCCCAAGGGCTTCCTGACCGCCGAGGAGGTCATCGACCGGCTCCTGGCCCACCCCTGGTTCACCCCGCATGTCACCCCGCTCGGCCTGCACATGTCCACCTCCGAGGCATTCCTGCCCGTGCTCTGGTCCCGCACCTGGGGCATGCTCCAACTGCTGGACCGGCTGGGACTGACCAACCGGGTCTCCTGCATCACCAAGTTCACGCTCAGCGACGAGCAGATCGGCCAGCTGGAGTCCCTGACCAACATCGACCTGGACATCCAGGTCTGCTACGCGGCGATGCCCGACGCGATCGAGCCGCCCAACCGCAAGCGCCGCCTGGACTTCCTGCGCCGCGTCCTGACCTCCGACCGCCTCAACGTGCTTGCCTACTACCGGCCGATCGCCGAGGGCATCAACACCACCGACGCCCACCTGCGCCACGTCTGGGAGACCTACCGCGACGCCGGCGCGCGCACCGTCGTCCTCGGCGGCCTCAAGTTCGGCGACGACCACGTCCACTCCTTCATGGCCTACGGCCTGCCGCTGCCCACCGGCTCCTTCACCCCCGGCAAGAAGCTCCTCACCGCCGCCACCGAGGCCCGGATCATGGCCATGTTCGACGAGGTGTACGCCGACGTGCCCCCCGAGCTGCGCCCCGCCGTGCTCAAGCGCTCCTCCTGCGGCCGCTCCATCGAGCGCGGCAGCCACATCCCCGACTACAACGGCCACCACGACCTGCCCACCACCAACTGCCGGCTGCGCTGCCCCGCCGCCCAGCACCAGGTCTGTGCCGCCACCACCACCCGGCTCCCCGACGAGGAGACGGCCCGTCACCTCCTGGAGCGCCTCGGCCGCCCGGACGCGCCCTTCGACATCACCCCCTCGACCGTCGTCGTCCACGCCGACCTCTCCCAGTTCGAGCGGACCTTCCTGCGCCAGAATCTGCTCCACCCCGTCCACACCCCCGCGCAGGCCGCCGCCCTGCTGGCCGGACGGCTCGGCTGATGGCGCCTCACCCCGCCCCCGAGAACGAACCGCGCCTCCTGCCCCCGGACCAGTACCTGGCCACGCTCCCGAGGATCCTGGTGTGGGCGACCCTGCTGCTCACCGACCGCCACGACCGCGTCCTGATGCTGCGCTCGGTCTGGGACTCCGGAATCTGGCAGATGCCCGGCGGCGCGGTCGACGCGGCGGACGCCGCCGACGGTCCGCGCGCTGCCGCCGCCCGGGAAGCGCTGGAGGAGACCGGCCTGGTGCTGGCGGCCGGGGCGCCGCTGCTGATCGTCCACCAGCCGCCCCGTCCGGACTGGCCGGCCGCCGTCGGCCTGGTCTTCGACGGCGGGACCCTCCACGACGACCAGGTGGCGCGGATCGTCCTGTCGAAGGAACACACCGGCCACCGGCTGCTGACCCTGGAGCAGTGGCGGCAGACGGAGGACATGCCGCCCACCCGCCTCGCGCAGCTGGAGCTCGCCCTGGCCGCCCGCCGTACCGGGGCCTGCGGCTACCAGGTCCTGGCTCCCGATCACGGGCCGCTCGTCGGCGCCGCCCAGCCCCTGCGCCCCGGCCTGGCCGGGGCGCCCTCTCCCAGCACCTGAGAAGAGGACGAGTCGATGTCCACCCTGACGACCAGGACGGCCGGCCCGGCCGGCGCCACCAAGCCCTCCGAGGCCCGCGTGCTGCACAAGGCCGACTGACTGGTGGTCGTGAACGGCGTCACCACCACCGCTGCCGGTGCCCGGCCCCGCGGTGCCCACTACGCCGACGTTCTCGCGGCGCAGACCACTCAAATCCTCACCGACCCGGCGCTGACGCTCCCGCAGTTCCCGCCGACAGCCGCAGGCCCGCCCGCACACGACCCGCGAAGGGAAGCCCCACCCATGCGTTTCACCGCCACTGTCCCGAGCCGGACCTTCCTCCCGCTCGCCGAGTCCCCCCTGCTCACCAGCGCCACCCGCGCCGCCGACGCCGACCTCGCCGTTCACCTGGCCGGCGCCGCCGATCCCACCCCGGCGCTCGTCCGCTCCCTGCTCGCCATCACCGACCCCGCGACCGAGCAGCATGTCACCGCCGCCCTGGCGGACCGCGACGACCTGCCACTGGCCTCGCTCACCCTGCTGGTCGCCCACCGGCCCCAGCTCAAGGCCCCGGCCGCCCGGCTGCGCACCGCTCTGTTCCCCGACGGTGCCGAGCCGGCGTGCCACAGCTTCGCCCGCACCGTTGCCGCGCTTGCCCACCTGCCGGAGCAGATCGACCCCGGCTACCTGGCCAGCGGCAAGTTCGCCGCCGCCGCGGCCGCCGCCGACCCGGGCACCCTGCACGCCGTCCTCACCGGCCTGCTCACCGCACCCGCCCTGACCGGTCCGGCGGACGCCGCCCTCGGACGTCTCCTCCGGGCCCGCGCGGACTCCGGCACGCCCAAGGCCCGCGTGGACCGGGACGGCGACGCCGCCCGCGAGCGCACTCGCCGCGGCCGCACCGGAGCCGAACTGGCCACGCGCCGCGCCGCCACCGTCGAGGCCATCGCCGACCACACCGGCGGCCGCACCCTCGCCGCCGAGCTATGGTTCGACGCCCTGAGCGCCACCGCAGACACCCCCGAGACCGCTGGCCGCGCCCTCGCGCTGGCGCTGCTCGCCCCCCAGGCTCTGGCCGCAGACGGCCCGCTGGCCGACCTCCCCGCGCCGTGGCCCGCCCCCGCTGCCCGTTGGCAGCAGGTGACCGCCGCCGTCCGCGCCGCCCGCAACGACGACGGCCGGTGGCACCAGGCTTGGGCCAACGCCGCCACCACGACGGACGGCTCCACCTGGGATCCGGCGCAGCGCGGCCTGGTCGCCGGGTACGAGCTGCTCGCCGACCACGTCCGCGCCCTCGACACCAGCGGCGGCGTGCCGGGCCCCGATGCGTGCTGGGCCGCCGACCCCGCCGGCCGCGCCCTGCTGCACACCGTCGCCGACCACCTCACCGGCCACAACGGCGCCAGCCCCCTGCCGCACTTCGACGACACCCTGCTGATCAGCTTCATCCGGGCCCACGCCAAGAACCGGCGGGACAAGCTCCCCGGCCACCTCCAGATCCACGGCCTGATCGCGGCGCTCAAGGCGGCCCGCTCCAAGCACCACCTGCTGACCACGGCCGCCACCCCCGACCTGGGCATCGTCGTGCCGATGCGCGCCGAGGCCCGCCGCTTCACCGATGCGCCGGCCGGGCACGACCCGCTCACCGCGAAGACGGCGCAGCTCGCCTGGCTGCTCTCCGCCCGGCCCGAGGCCCGCGCCCACCTGCTCCTGGTCGACGAGGACCCCGACGGCGCCTCCGCCCGCGCCGCCGAGCAGATCGCCGCCACCCACCCGCAGATCACCGTCACCGTCGCCACCCGCCCCGACAGCGCCAGCGCCAAGGGCGGCGCCGTCCTGTGGGGCTTGGCCCAGCTGCACGAGGCCGGGCACACCACCATCGCCTACACCGACCTCGACCTGACCTACCCGCTCGACCAGATCGGCCTGCACCTGAACGCACTCGCCGCCCCGGGCACCGGCGCGGCCATCGGCTCCCGGCGACTGCCGGACTCCCACGGCTACTACCCGCCCGCCGGCCCCACGGCCGCCACCCGCCTCTACCAGAAGGCCGTCGCCGAACTCCTCGGCATCGCCGTGCGCGACCCGCAGGCAGGGTTCAAGGCGTTCACCGCCTCCGCCCTCACCACCGTGCTGCCGAAGGTCGCCGACCACTCGATGTCCTTCGACACCGAGCTCCTCGCCCTGCTCCAGCACAACAGCCACAGCCTCACCGAAGTCGGCGTCGCCGCCCTCCACCAGTGGGTGAACGGGCAGCAGGGCGCCCCCCGCGACTACGACGTCATGCTCGCCGCCGTCCGGGAGCAGGCCCTGCGCCACGGAGCCGACCCCGAGACCAGGCCCACCCCGGTCTGCGACCGCATCCACGGGGCCGGCTCCCTCGCCCGGGCCGCCGCCAGCACGACCACCGACGTGGTGCTCGTGCCCGCTCCGCGCTGACCCCGCGGCACCACCGGTTAGGGGACGCCAGTGCCAATCGCACTGGCGTCCCAGCCAGTTGACGACACGGCAGCTTCCGGCTGCGCCCACCAGCAGATTCACGAAATCGGTGCAAAGGGTGCGTAGACTGGCACGCCTACCGAGCACCGACGGAAGGTACAGCGCGTGAGGGCCGTCATCGCCGCCGCCGGCATGGGCACCAGGTTCTTCCCCATCGGCAAGACCGTCACCAAGGCCATGCTCCCGGTCCTCGACCGGCCCGTGATCGCCTACGCGGTGGCCGACTGCGTCGCCGCCGGAGCGCGGGAGATCGCCATCGTGACCGCCCCCGGCGAGGCCGGACGCCAGATCCGCCACTACCTCAGCCACGACGGCGAGCTGAAGGCCTACTGCGCGGCCCGCGGCTGGCAGGACAAGTACGCGCCGCTCGACCAGATCCACCAGCAGGCGGACTTCACCTTCATCGAGCAGCCCCGCGACGAGCGGTACGGAACCGCCCTCCCCGCGATCCTGGCCGCCGACTTCATCGGCGACGACGACGTCCTGCTCGTCTCCGGCGACGACCTTCTCCTGCGCCCCGACGGCGGCTCCGACCTCGCCGACCTTGCGGCCGCGCGCATCGCCGCCAACGCCTCGGGCGCGATCGCCGCAGCCACCGTTCCCGGCACCCAGGCCGGCCGGTATGGCATCCTCAACCCCCGCACCGGGCCCGGCGACGCAGTGCGGATCCTCGACACCCTGCTGGAGAAGCCGAAGACCTACGAGCAGCCCACGGCCTTCATCAACATCAGCCGGGCCCTGCTGCCCGGAGAGGCGATCCGCTACTTCGAGAAGCTGCCCCCCGCTGCCAACGGCGAGTACCAGGCCACCGACGCCATCGTGGCGTTCGCCCGCGACCACGAGCTGCTCATCCACCCCGTCAATGGCCAGTACCACGACTGCGGCAGCCCCGAAGGGCTACTCGCTGCCGGAGTGGCCGCTGCCCGCATGCAGGGCCTGAGCGTCCCAGGGGTGACCGCGTGACCGCCGCCGACGCCCCCGCCCTCCCGATCCGCACCTGTGTCGCCATCATCAACCGCGCCGAGGTCTGCCTCATCCACCGCCGCCGCGCCGACGGCGACCAGTTCTCCCTCCCCGGAGGTCTCCTCAACCTCGACGAGGAGGTCCCGGCCGCGCTGCTGCGCGAGCTCAAGGAAGAACTCGACCTCGACGTCACCGCCATGGCCGCCCCGCCGGACCTGCGATGGGTCCAAGGTCAGACCAACACCCGGCCCGGCACCGACACCCTGTTTCGCCGCCTGCACCTCATCCACGTCCTCGACGCCCCGGACCAGGTCCGCGCGACCATCGCCGCAACCGAGCAGGACGCCGACGACACCACCCGCGTGGTCTGGAGCCCGCTCGCCGAAGCCGCGACCCTGCACCTCTACCCCGCAGCCGGCCCCGCCCTCGAAGCGCTCGCCAACGGCACCACCATCCCCGTCCAGCTGCCGCCCATGCACGACCGGACGTACAGCTGGCGGTGACCCGCAACCGACCACGCCCAGGGGGACGCGGATGGCACCACGGGAACGCAGCCGCGCGGAAGTCGGAGTCGTCTCCGGCTACCTGCTGCGCCTCGCACGCGAGAGCATCCCGCGCACCCAGACCGCGTTCGCCGAAGACGTCGGCCGCGACCTCGGCACCGTCCAGGGCTGGGAATCCGGACGCCGCCCCCTGGCCAACACCCGCTCCGGCGACCTCCTGCACCTTCGCCGCCGCCTGGCCCTGCTCGGCGCCGACCCCGGCCTGCTCGGCCAGCTCGGCGCGGCGATGGACGCCGACCGCGTCCTGACCGCCGTCCTGAATCCGCCCGCCGACCCGGCGGACCACCCGCTGGCCGGCTGGGTGCAGTCCCGCGAGACCGCCCACCTCATCGCCTGGGCCGTACGCGGCATCACCCCGCCGACACTCGCCGACCGCGCCGGACGACCGCGCCGCGGCCCCGCCCCGGCAGGGCCCCAGCTCGCCGCCACCGACCGCGACACGTTCTTCGCCCACCTGCGCCGAACCGCCGAGACCGCCGCTGCCGCGGGCGACCGCGCGCTGCTGCTGCGCCGCCAGGCCCTCTACCTCGCCTCCTACGACCCAGCCCCCGACGCTGGCGACTGGGCGGAGCAGGCCCTGCGCACCATGCGGCCCGCCCTGGCCCTGCGCGGCTACACCCCACGCTGGATCGAGGCCCGCACCGCCGCCACCGTCGCCGCCCGCCAGGGCGACCCCGAACAGCTCCAAGACTTCATCACCACAGCCCTCGCCGACGACGAGCACGGCGAGCTCGCCAACCTCGCCTACTGGGGGTACTGGCTGGGTGCCATGCCCGCAGAGCAGCCGGACGACGGCTTCATGCACAACCCGTCACCCGCCGCGTGGAACCCCGTCCACATCCTCCAAGGGCTGGTCGACTCCCTGCACGACGCCCCCGGCACCGTCGACCTCTACCTCCACTCCGTCACCACTCTGCTGCGCCTGCACCCGTGGCTACCGCTCGCCGAACCGGCCACCGTGCACCGCTTCCGCGAGCGCACCGCCGAACTCCGCGACGGCCGCCTCATCTCCCAGCGGTCCCGGCGCGACCTCGACCAGGTGCAGCCCCTACTCCAACCCGCCAACGAACAGAGGACCATGTGAACCACGAGCAGCGCCACGACCCCGAGGCCACCGGCACGGCAGCCCTGATCTTCGAGGCCGGCACCCTGCGCGATATCCACCGCACCGGATGGAGCTACGACGGGATCCACAACGCCGAGACCGTCGCCGAGCACAGCCACCGTGCCGCCGTCATCGGCATCGTCCTGGCCGCCATGGAGGGCGTCGACCCGGCCCGCACCGCCCTGCTGTGCACGCTCCACGACCTGCACGAAGCCCGGATCGGGGACCTCACCCCCCTCACCCGCCGCTACGTCTCCGCCGCCGATCCCCGCACCGTGACGGCCGACCAGGTCGCCGTCGCCCACCCCGCCGTCCGCGACGTGCTCGCCGGCGCCGTCGACGAGCACGAGGACAACCTCACGCCCGAGGCCCGGTGCGCCCACGACGCCGACAAGCTCGACTGTCTGGTACGGGCCGTCGAGTACCGGGCGCAGGGACACACCGCCGTCCAAGGCAAGATCGACCGCTGCCGCGCGGCGCTCAAGACCGACTCCGCCCGGCGTCTGGCAGACGCGGCGATGCAGATGTCCCCAGGGGACTGGCAGGTCGCGATCCGCAAGGCCGCGGCATCATCCATGGCCAGCCACTGACACAGTCAACCTGGCTTTGACGCACTGCCCGTGTTCCGGGGCCTCTTCGTGGCAAGTTGACCACTTCGGCCGGAGAGCGACCGGGCGCTGCGATGGTGAGCCGGCACATGCGGCTGTCGGTCAAAGACCCGGCCGCGGTGGCCCACGTCCCCGCCGGCTGTGCGGTCGGCCGGAGAAGCAGCGACCGGACGGTCACAGGAGCGGTCCCGGGCCCCGCGAGCCCCGTCGCGGCGAGGCCCGGGACCGAACAGTTTCCACGGCCGGGAACAGCAGTGGCACAGCCGAGAAAGCCCGGGACCGGCAGCCGGATGCGCTACGCTGCCCGAGGCGGTGGTGACCGCCCGAATCCAACCCCTTGGCTCCCACGTGGCCTCGGCCCCGTGGACAAGGTTCTCCGAATCTCACCGCCGAACTTCCGAGAGTTCGGTGGTGAGACCCGGAGAACCTGGTCGCGATCATGCCCAGGCGCGGGACGTGGGGCTGCGCCGGAATTGTGCCGATCATGACTCGCAACCGCGCCCGCAAGCAGGCCGTCAGGGCCGCCATGGCTGACAGCAGCAGCTACGCCCGCGCCTCCCGGATCGCCAAGGACACTCCGTACATCCTCACCGAGGACGCCCAGCGGCAGATGCTCGCGGCGTTCGCCGCAGCCGGGTGGCCGACCGTGTCGGACGGCTTCCCCGAAGGCGGCCAGTGGTCCGGCTACCCGGGGCCGCTGTGGTCCACGCTGTCCCGCCCCGACCAGCACCCCTGGGACGCCGACCCCGACGACGGCGACCAGGTGGACTTGGCCGTCCTCCCGGAGTTCACCTTCATCGCGCCCCAGATCGTCCGCACCCGCGAAGCGATGGTCCACCGGGTGCAGGCAACCACGCCCCCCGCGGACCTGGTCGCCGAGGTGTCCGCCGAACTGGCCGCCGCCCGTGCACGGGAGATCGCCGGGCTCGACGACCGCGCGGCCTGCGTGATCTGCGGCGACCCCTACCCCGCGCACCACCTGCTCGCCCCCACCGTCAGCGACAAGCTCACCGTCTGCCCCGCCTGCGTCTTCGACGGGGACCTGTTCGCGCAGGTGCACCCGACCCGGCTCGCCGTCGCACTCGACCGGCTCCTCGCCGAAGACCTCGCCCACCCGGCCGGATGGTCCGCCGTCGTCGCGCTCCTCGCGTGCGCGGGAGGGCAGGCGTTCTTCGAGCACCTCGGCCAGGCCGCCGGCCTCTACCTCCCGGCCGAGCACTGGTCGGACCCGTCGCTGCTGTGGATCTGGCTCCCGCCCGGCCCCCGCCCCGCTGCCCTCGCCGGCCTCGGCCCCGGTGCCGGGTTGAAGGCCGTCGTCGACGCCGTCGAGCACGCCCACCCGGACCTGCGCGAACGCTTCCGTGTGGCCCTCGCCGAAGACCTTGAGGACGACCCGGACGAGCCGGAGGCCGACCGCGAGGACTACCTGGTCGAGGCATTGTGGCCGGCCGTCATCGCCTACGCCGTGGCGCTCGGCACCCAGAGCCAGGAACGCCCAGGCCACCGCCCGCCCTGGCACGTCCTGTCCGACTCCTTCGAACCCGGCACCCTGGCCGACCACTTCGAAGAGCTCGGCAGCGACCTCGACGGCGGCGGCCTGGCCGTCACGTTCACCCTGGAGGTCGGCGTGCGCACCGTCGCCGAAGCGCTGGGCTGGACCACCGGCTTCTGACCGCTACTGCCCTGTCCTCCCGGGCAGGCTTGGACCTGAGCAGCCATCAGCTGCAGCACCGGATCCCCGGAGCGTGACCCGGCGGCGGCACGGACGGCCCGCCGCCGGCTCACGCTTCGGAGCAGACCTACCCGGTGACGCCCTCCAAGAAGTCGACGTCCTCGGCCGAGGCCGCGCCGAGCGCCTTGCGCCTTGCGCCTTGCGATCCGGGAGCCCAGAGGGGAGAGGCTGCGCCAGAGCCGGATGCCGGCTTTCTTGATCTCGTTGAGCCGGTAGTCAGGCGACCGGGTGCCGCCCTGGTCGGCGGGGAAAGCGACCAGGACTGCCAGGATGCGTAGCGCGGCCCTCAGAGGTGAGGTGTTCGGCGGCACGCCAGGCCACCGCACGCCCCGAACCGCGCGGGGAGGCCGGAATTCTCCTCGACCTCCCCGCACCCCCCTGCCCGTCGACCACCGCACCGTCGACGAGGACGGCTGGGCCACGTCGGGGACTTCACCTTCACCACCGCCCCGCCGGCCACCCGGTCCGGCTCAGCCCCGACCACGACGCCTTTGCCTTGCACACCGCCCGGGAGCAGCTGCCTGATCTGCAATCCCTGCAGTTGCCCTGGTTCGAGTCGATTCCGACGGAGAACCGATAACCTGACACGGCCCCCGCGCGGCCGATCGCCGTTGTACGCTGCCGGACCCGGCGCCCCACCCGACGGCGCGCCGCACGAAAGGGCGGACATGCCGATCACCCGACGCCTGCTCGCGGCCCTGCCCGTACGGACGCCGCTGCCGCCTCCCCGCGCCCGGGGAACCGCCCGCAGCATCGTCTGGATCTACGCCCTCCCGTTCGCGCTCCTCTACATGCTCCTCACCGTCGCCTCGGCCTGGCCGGGCGCGCAGCGGGCCGCCTCCGGCGCCACCACGGCCGCCGCCACCGCGTCCGACCCCGCGGTGATGCGGGGAGCAGCCCTGTGGCTGCTGCTGTCGGTGCCGGTGTGGCTCCTGCTGGGCATGGCCGAGCGCGCCCCCTCCGTCGGGCTGAAGCGCATGGCGCCCCGCCAACTGGCCGCCGCATCCTGCGCGGTGTTCTGCCTGGCCGAGGCTCCGATGTTCCTGCTGGGCACGGCCTTCGAAGTTCTTCGCGCGCACTCCCCGGCGGTGGCCGCCCACTCCGGCAGCAACGCGGGCAGCACCCTGCTGGGCGGCGTGTTCGCCTCCGTGGCGGCCGGAGTGAGCGAGGAGATCGTCGTCCTGGTCCTGCCCGCCCTGGCCGTCTGGCGCTTCGCACCGCGAGCCACCGGCGCCCGGCAGCGCCGCCTGGGCACTGCCGCGCTGCTCCTCGTGCTGGTGGCGGCGCGGCTGTCGTACCACTTGGAGTACGGCCTGGCGATCGTCTCGCTGGTCCCCTGGTCGGCCGTGAGCGTGCTGCTGTACTTGCGCACCCGGGCGATCCTGCCCCTCATGATCGCCCACGCGGCCTATGACATCGCGCTCATCCCGGTCAACCGGGTCGGCGCCCAGCATGGTTTCGCGGCGGCGACGGCGCTGTTCGCGGCGTTGGCAGCCCTGGTGCTGGCGGGGGCGCTGCTGGCCGGCAGAACCCCTCGCCGAGTCGCCGCCGTTCCGGGGGAGGGCGGGGCCTGCGGGGGCGGCGTCCCGGCCGCGGTCGATACCGACAGCCCGATCGACAGGGTGCCCCTGCCGGCTCGGACCCGCCCGGCCGGCCCGGAACACTCCGAGCCGCTTTCGTCGTGACGGGACGTCACCAGGCAGCACCTGCCGGATGTTCTTCGGTCCGGGGCAGGCGATGCGGGCGATGCCGCTGCCGACCCGCTGACACCTTCCGGGCCCGCTGCCCGGGCGGGGCTACGGTGGAGCCCATGGACTACAACGTGCTCCTCCATGACCCCTCCCGGGACGAGAACTGGCGTCTGGAGGTCATCGAGGAGGGGGACGGCAGCAGGGGAGCTGCAGTCGCGGCGTTGATCCGCCGGGCGCTGCACCTCGATGAGGAGCACGCGCTCGGCCTGTTGGCGCGGATCGTCGACGGCGACACCGACCCCGAGGTCCCGTTTCGGCTGGTCCCGAGGTCCGGCGGTGATGTGTGGGGGTGCATCCACCCCAACGCCGCAGGAGCGGACGAGCCGCCGCTGCCGGCTGCGACTGCCGTCGGGTAGGTCCGCCCCGTAGCCGCCCATGGCGGAGCGGCCCGGCGGTTTACCGCTGCGGGCGGGGCGGATCCGGGTCAGGCGGGCCGGGAGAGGGTCTTCAGCATGACGGCGTAGCGGGGGGAGTCGGCGAAGGGCTGCCGGTGGCCGACCGCTTCGTAGCCCCAGGACTCGTAGAGGTCCTGGACGCGCGGGTGGTCGGGGTCGACGAGCAGGACGGCCAGGGCCTCGGGGCGGTCGGCGAGGAGGGCGTCGTGCAACTGCAGGGAGAAGCCGCGCTTGCGCCAGGCGGGTCGGACCATCAGCTCGGAGACCGCGTAGGTGCTGCTGTCGGCCGGGACCTGCGGGAGGTGATCGCGCCACCACTCGCGCCCCTCGACGGCCGGCGCGCCGTAGGCGAAGCCCACCGGCTCGCCGGTGGCGGTGTCCGTGCCGACGACGCAGGTGAATCCGGGCAGGCCGCTCCACCGGTCCACGAACCAGGGGAACTGCTGGACGAACTCGTCGTGGAGCTGGTCGCGGTAGGCGTCGGCGTGGATGTCGAGCAGCAGCTCCCGGAACCCCTCGGGCAGGTGCCCGCCCCGGTAGTGCGTCAGGTCGATGCCGGTCGTGCCGGTGTCGGTCGTCATGGCCTGCTCCATTCGGCGCGGTAGCGGTCGGCCCACTCTTGCGCAGCCGTGCCGTCCGGGGAAAGGGTCAGCAGGTGGCGGTGGAACTCACCCAGGAGGCTGCGCAGGCGCCCGGGCAGCGGGTTGCCGCGCATCAGGTCGAGCATGTCGGCGGCGGTCGCCGTGGCGAGCTCCGCCTCTCCCTGGTGGAGCTGGGCCAGGGCCAGCCGGATCAGGGCGTGGGCGCGGTTGCGCCGGAACTGGCCGCCCAGCAGGGCGAGCGCGCGGTGCGAGGAGCGCTCGGCGTCCGCCGGGGAGCCGACCCGGTCCAGCACCGTCGAGGTCAGGGCGTGCAGTTCCGCCTCGCCGTAGAACGCCATCCAGCTCGGCCGCGGCAGGTCCTGGGCGCGGTCGAGGGCGTCGGCGGCCAGGCCGATCGCCCGCAGCGCAGCCTGCCGGTCGCCGTGGTGGGCGTGCCCGACGGCGCCGCGGGCGTGCGCCAGGCTCATGTAGGCCGGGTCGCGGCGGGCGATGCCCGTGGAGCGCGCGGCCCGGGCCGCCGCCACGGCGTCCCGGTGCGCACCGCGGTGGCGGGCGAGCAGCGCGACCCCGTTCCACACCCGGAACTGGGCGACCGGATCGGCCGCGAGCCCGGACAGCCGCATCGCGGTGTCCAAGTGCCCCTGCGCCCGCGGGAGCCGGTGCCCGTCGATCGCGGACCAGCCGGCCACCGAGTAGTAGTCGGCCGCCACGGCCAGCACCCGGTCGCGGGTCCGCTCGGACGCCGTCGCCCCCTCCAGCGTCGACAGCGCCTGCTGCGCGCCGGCCAGCGCCGCGCGTTCCAGGGCGTCGTGGCCGCCCTGGTGGTCGTCGAGCGCGGTCAGGGTCTCCAGTCCGGCCCGCAGCCGCTGGACGTCGGAGGTGCCCAAGCGCGTCCGGGCGGTGCGGGGGAGCGCGGCTGCGGCCAGCACGGCCGGGCCTGACGCCAGAAGGGTGCGGCGGTCCACGGGGGAGGGCTCCAGAAGTGACGGAGGGTCGGAATCCGCCCCGGCGGTGCTCCGGGGCACGAACCCCAGCTTCTCAGCCGAACACCCGAACACCTTCTCCAGCGCGTCCCGCTGCGGCTTGTGCGGCCACCGGGTCCCGCCGCTCACCCACGCCTTGACCCTGCGCTCGGTGCACGTGCCGTACCGGCCGGTCCTCACCCGGATCTGCTCGTTCACCTGCTGGGCCAGCTCGGCGTACGTCAGCCCGAGGTCGACCAGTTTCTGACGGAGTGTCTCATTCCCGCCCATACAGGCACCGTAGCGCCGGATCGGCGGACGGGGGAGCCCGATGGCAAAACGTCCCCCTCCCGGAGAGCAACTCCCCCGAAAACGTGCCTCCCGCCCTGTACGGGACGGTCGTTGACTGGAGGGACCGCCCGCCGCGGCCGCCGCTCCCAGCCCCCCGAGGAGCAGCGCGAGAGCCGCGGCGGGCGGAACCCGGCGGCGCCCGGCCCGGTTCCGGTCGAGAGCGGGACCGCCCACCCCGGTGAGCGAGGAGCACGATGACGAGCCACGAAACGGCCCTGGCCACACGCCGGGCACCGCAGCCCGCACCTGCCCCGCAGACCCAGCTGTGGCAGCTGCCCTACGAGCACGCCTCCGTCCGAGACGCCCGGCACCTGGTCCGTGACCACCTGGCCCTCTGGGGCCTGGGCGATCTGACGGACACGGCCGTGCTCGTCGTCAGCGAACTCGTCACCAACGCCGTCAGGACCGGCTGCCGCCTGCGGATGGAGCTGACGGTCGACCTGATCGCCGGCATCGCCGTCCGGATCGGCGTCCGGGACGGCTCCCGGGCGATGCCCGTCCGCGTCGTCGACACCGACGACTGGGCGGAGAGCGGCCGCGGCCTGGCGATGGTCCACCTCCTCACCGACGGACGCTGGGGAGCGGTCCCCGAGAGCACCGGCAAGACGGTCTGGGCGATCGTCGGCGCCCCCGTCGAACAGCAGCCGCCTCCGCAGACGGACACGCCCACCGCCGACACCTCAGTCCCGGTCCCGACCACCGACTTGTCAGTACGAGGCGGGCCGGGCGCGCTGCCGTCCGCCGCCGACTGGCTCATAGGCGAGAGCGGCCCACGGGCCGTGCAGGCACGCCTGCGGTGGAACAGCGGGAGCTTGGCCGGCCTGCCGATCGGGCGCCACTGGGACGTCGTCCGCACACCCGCCGAGATCGGCCTGCCCCTGCTGAAGGAACTCCAGGACGACCCCGGTCACGCCCTCCTCGGCCCGGTCCTGCACGACCGGGCCAAGCACATGCTGATGTGGCTGGTCACCCCCGGCATGACCGACCACTGGCCGCCGACCGCAAATCTGATCCGCTCCGGCCTGCTGCTGTGCCCGCCCCCGCACATCACCGCCACCACCCCCTGCATCAGGGTCTGGGAGCACTGGCCGGACACGGCCGCTCCCACTCCTCTCACCCCGCCACCGTGGCTGGCCGCCGCTCTCGGCCCTCGAACGGCAGCCGGACTCGCCTCCTGAAACCGATCCGGCCGAGCCCCGGGCGGCTGCACGAGAGGAGCGGGAGCCTCTTACGGCGCGTTGCGGGCGCGCCAGGTCGGCGGACCCAGTCGGCCCCGTCGGGGGCGCAAGGGATCGCGGAGGAGCGCAGAGCGTGCTGGCTCATGCTGTTGCCGAAGGCGAGAACCTGGACGACTCGATCCGGCAGATCGTTCTGCCTGACTGGTTCACAGGCCTCACCTGCCGGTTGCGAGTGCAACTCCGCATGCTCGGATCGGCGGCGAGGCAGACACCCTGACACCGCGGGCGGCGATGCGGTAGCTGTGCGAGGCCGTTCCTGCCGCCTGGTGCCCGGCCCACACCCCGGAAGCGGACCGGCCCAGCGCCAGGGTGTCCGCGTTCATGGAGTGTCAGCCCCGACCGCGATCATTGAGCCATGACGACCTCCACCGCTCCCGGCACCGCACTGCCTGATAACGCCGCGTACGCCGACGCCGTTGCCGCCGCCGTTCAGGCCGCCGCCGCCTACTACACGGACGGCGCGACGCCGCTCGGGGACGACGAGTACGACGCGCTGGTGCGGGCGATCGCCGCGTACGAGGACGCGCACCCGGACGAGGTGCTGCCGGATTCGCCGACCGGGAAGGTCGCGGGCGGCGCGGTGGTCGGCGACGTGCCGCACAGCGTGCCGATGCTCTCGCTGGACAACGTGTTCTCGGCGGAGGAACTCGCCGACTGGGCCGCGGGGTTGGAGCGCCGGCTGGGGCGCGCCCCGGCGGGGTGGTGCGTGGAGCCGAAGCTCGACGGGCTGGCGGTCGCGGCCCGCTACCGGGGCGGGAAGCTGGAGCGGGTGCTGACCCGGGGCGACGGCCTGGCGGGTGAGGACATCAGCCACGCCGCCGAGGCCGTCCTCGGCCTGCCGCCGGTGCTGACGGAGCCGGTCGACGTCGAGCTGCGCGGCGAAGTCCTTTTGACGACGGCCCAGTTCGAGGAGGCGAACCGCATCCGGCTCGCCCACGGCGCCACCCCCTTCGCCCACCCGCGCAACGGCGCGGCCGGCACGCTGCGGGCCAAGGACCGCCCCTACCGGATCGAGTTGACGTTCTTCGCCTACGCTGCGATCGGCCTGGGCGACGAACTCGGCCACCACGCCCTCCTGCAGCGCCTGGCAGAGCTCGGTGCCAACACCGCCGCCAGCACCGACGCCGCCCCGGCGCTGTGCGGGAGCGTCGAGGAGGTGCAGCAGCGCATCGAGGAGATCGCCGCGCTGCGGTCCCGACTGCCGTTCGGCATCGACGGCGTGGTGATCAAGGCCGACTCCGCGGCCGACCAGCGGGACGCCGGTAACGGCTCGCGTGCCCCCAGGTGGTCCGTCGCCCGGAAGTTGGCGGCCGAGCACAAGGTGACCCGCCTGCTGGGGGTGGAGTGGGCGGTGGGCCGCACCGGCATCATCGCGCCGCGCGCCGTCCTGGAGCCGGTGGTCATCGACGGCGTCACCATTGCTTTTGCCACGCTGCACAACCCGGCCGACATCACCCGTCGGGACCTGATGCTCGGTGATCTCTGCTACGTGTATCGCGCGGGCGACGTGATCCCCCGGGTGGAGGCCCCTCTGGTGGAGCAGCGCACCGGCCAGGAGCGGCCGATCGACTTCCCCGAGGTCTGCCCGCGCTGCGGGGACGAGGTCGACCGGAGCGAACAGCGCTGGCGCTGCGTGCGCGGCCGCAACTGCCAGGCCGTGGCGTCGATCATCTACGCCGCCGGCCGCGACCAACTCGACATCGAGGGCCTCGGCCGCACCCGCGCCGTCCAGCTCGTCGAAGCCGGCCTCGTCCACGACATCGCCGACCTGTTCACCCTCACCCGGGAGCAGTTGCTCGGCCTGGAGCGGATGGCCGACACCAGCGCCGACAACCTCCTGGCCGCGATCGAGACCGCCCGCGGCGCTGCCCTGAACCGGGTGTTCTGCGCGCTGGGCGTGCGCGGTACGGGGCGCACGATGTCGCGCCGGATCGCCGCGCACTTCGGTTCTATGGCCGCCATCCGCACCGCCGATGCCGACACCCTGGCGGAGGTCCCCGGCATCGGCGTGGAGAAGGCACGCGTGGTGGCCGCGGAGCTCCTCGAACTCGCGCCCCTCCTCGACAAGCTGGCCGCCCAGCGGGTCGGCATCCAGGCCGCCGAGCCCCAGCGTCCCACCGAAGCCGCGGACCCGGGCGGCGCCCCGGTCGGGGGCGGCCCGCTGGCCGGAGAAGCGGTCGTGGTCACGGGCTCGATGACGGGCCCGCTCGCCGCTCTGTCCCGCAACGAGATGAACGAGCTGATCGAACGGGCGGGCGGCAAGGCGTCCTCCTCCGTCTCCAAGCGCACCACCCTGCTGGTCGCCGGCGAGAAGGCCGGCTCCAAGCGCGCCAAGGCCGAGGAGCTCGCCATCCGCATCCTCACCCCCGACGAGTTCGCCAACCTGGTCGCCGACCACCTCCCCGCCGACTGACTTCGTACGCCCCGGTCGGTGGCCCCGCTCGCCGGTACCGGCGGCCGGGGCCACGAACCGGGCCCCTCGAAGCTTCGGCGCTCGAACAGGAGGGCTCGAAACCGCGCGTGCAGCATGTGCGCCAACAGGACTTCATCGGGGAAGGAGTCCGCCGGGCGGCGCACAGGGTGCCATCCGGGCCCGCTACCCGCCCGGGAATCTGCCGGCCCTGAACAACAGGAATCCGGCTGCGCTCTGCTACGTCTTCGAGGACGGGCGGCCATCTGCAAGGCGACCGATGGGTGGAATTAATTGATTCTCCGGATCGCCACGGAGGGCGGAATCGAATACCGCCCCACACGCCCGGAGGAGATCGGCGCGATGATCTCCGAGGTCTTCCGGGCGACCACGCCGAAGGAAGTCTCCCCCGGGGTCTACTCCGCAGGCTCCCAGGCGTGGTTCGTCGTCGGCGAGACGAGCGCCGACGAGGGCCCCCGTGCCTTCCTGCGCGCCACAGTGGACGAGCATCAGGGATACGGGGCCCTCAGCTGGTCCTCCGACCTCCGCACCGGCGGGATCCACGAATTCCTCTGGCTCTCCGACAACCCCGCCCCGCCCCGGGCCGATCCCCGCCTGACGGCCTCACCGCACGGCGGATACGACTACGACCCCGCCTGCGCCCTGCCCCTCGCACAGGTCAGGGCCGCAGTCGAGGAATACTGTGCATCCGGCACCGGCGAACGCCCCGCCTGCATCAACTGGGTGACCGGCGACTTCGACGGAACGCGCCACCCCGAATCGCTGTTCACGGAACAGCCCGAAGCGCCTCGGGGGAGGAGCGCAGCAAAACCCTGGAGCGAATCGGAAGAAAATCCCCCGGACCACCCTTTTTAGGAAAAGCTCCGTCCCGGTCGGGCCCGTACCGCAGCAGCCACTGCGCATCGCGCGCCGCACAGGCGCCCCTTCGCGACGTCCCGGTCGCGTTGTCCCGTGACCGGCCGAGATCGCTCGGGCGGTGCGGGGGCGGGTCATCGCGGCGGGTAGACGGCGTCCAGGAGGGTGCGGACGAAGCGGTCGGTGTCCTCGAGTCCGGCGCGGGCGGTGGCGGCGGTGGCGGGGCCGCGGGCGACCAGGTGGAGCAGTGCGCCGTGGAGGGCGAGGGCGAGGGCGGCGGCGGTGCCGGGGGTGACGGGCAGTCCGGCCGCCTGCTGCAGAGCTTCGAGGTCGGCGAGGTCGGCGGCGGCGATGGCGTCGACGACGGGCGCCAGCTCGGGCCGGCGGGCCGCTTCGATCTGCAGTTCCAGGTAGGCGACCATGCGCGGGCGGCCAGGGCCTGCGACGTCGTCCAGCAGGCCGACCAGGAGTGCGGCCAGGGCGCCGCGGTCGGCGGGCGGGCCGGCGGCGGCCAGCTGTCCGGAGATCTCCCGGTACTGGGCGGCGCAGCGCTCGGCGGTCGCGCGCAGGAGGTCCTCGCGGGTGGGGAAGTAGTTCTTCGCCGTGCCCTGGGGGAGGTGCGCGGCCGCGTCGACGGCCCGGTGGGTGAGGCCGCGCCCGCCGGAGGCGGCCAAGACCTCGATGGCGGCGTCGCCCAGCCGGTCGCGGCGTTCGTGGTTCATCGTCAGTTCCCTGTTCTTGAGGCCCTGTTGCCCATTCTACCCCACTCGTGGTACCACAAATGGGTTACCACATTTGTGGTGACTGTGGTCGGTCGCCTCCGCGCGCGCCCGGTCGGTGCCCGCCCGCTCCGGCGGTGCGGCCCGCCGGTCCGCGGCCCGCCGGAGCGGCCGCGGCCTTCGGGGGAGCAGTGGAGTACCGACACGGCATCGACGCACGCGCGGCGGCCACCGGCAGCCGGTTACCGGTCCGGCCGCACCGCAGCAGGACACTGCGCCCCCGGGCCCGGGCGGTCGCCGTCGCGGTGCTGGCCGCGCTGACGGCCGGGACACTGGCCGGGTGCGAGAGCGCCGGCCCGCCGGCACGCCCCGACGCACGGGCGCCGTTCGCCGCCGCGCTGCTCGACCTGGCGCTGCGCCCCGCAGTCGGCTACCGCGATCCGACGGACGGGACCGGCGTGACCGTCACCGCCTCCGGTAGCGCCTCCGGCACCGTCGCCGTCTCCGGCACCGCGCTGCGCGTCCTGCGGACCGGCGACGCCACCTACGCCAGGCTCCCCGACCCCGTCCCCGCCGCTCTCGGCGGCAGCGCCATGGCCCCCATGGCCGGACGCTGGGTGACCGGTCTCAGCGGCGAGGACGACGGCAGCGCCCCCGCGAGCGGGCAGAGCCCCCAGGACCTGGCCGACCACCTCTTCGACGCCTTCAACCGCCCCGGCACGGCGCTGCCCGATCCCTCCGCGCCGCCGGTGCGCCTGGACGGGCTCGCCGCGCTGCGCGCCCGGACGACCTCGGGCGACCTCTACGTCACCGCCGCCACCCCCCACCGCGTGATGCGGTTCGTCCCGCGCGGCGCCCCCGGCACCCTCGCCGCCGCCCGCACCCCGGCCCGCGCCGAACCCGCCGCCCTGCGCTCCGGCCCCGCCCTGCCCGCAGCCCTGCCCGCGCTCGCCACCGCCCCGCAGGCGTTCACCATCGCCCCGCTGGACGAGCCCGCCGCCCGGACGGTACGCGCGGACATCCGCAGCCGCGCCCAGGAGCTGTCCCGCGCCGTGGACGCGGGAGTATCGGCCCGCCTCGACGCCGAGCCCGCCCTGGACTGCTCGGCCTCCGGCTGCACCGTCAGCTCCCGCATCACGGCGATCACCCCCAACCGGCAGGCCGCCGCCCGCATCCGCGACGGCCGGGTGAACGTCGAGTTCACCGCAGCCGTCACCGTCGAGGGCCGGCCCGCCGGAACCTGCTCCGCCACCGCCACCATGTCCGTGTCCGCACCCCGGCCCGTCCAGTGCGCCGACACCGCGGCCGGCCCCGTCGTCGCCCGCCAACTCGACACCGCCCGCCGCGCAGCCGAGGCCCAGGCCCGCGCCACCGGCCGCTCCGTCCCCTACACCGTCCACACCCAGGCCGACACCACCCTGCAGGTCCTCGCCTCGGTGGACA
Source organism: Kitasatospora sp. NPDC088134 (assembly GCF_044741705.1). NCBI lineage: Bacteria > Bacillati > Actinomycetota > Actinomycetes > Kitasatosporales > Streptomycetaceae > Kitasatospora > Kitasatospora sp. NPDC088134. The sequence continues at coordinate 44,692 of NZ_JBIUTD010000020.1, forward strand.
CCACCGCCCTCACCCGGGCCCTGGCCGACGAGGACGCCCTGGGCTCCGCACCGTCCCCGTACGCCGACATCGCCGACCAGGCCGCCCCGCGCGGCACCTCCGACGACCCGAAAGGCTGCCTGCGCCTCAAGCCCCCCGGCGCCGCCCGCAGCGGCGACGGCTGGCTCCTCAACACCACCAAGGACACAGGCCCATTCCGAAGGACAGCCATCGGCAAGGCCTGCCTGAAGAACCCGCCCAAGACCCCCAAGAGCCCCCTGCCCGACCCGCCCGGCTACGACCAGGCCAAGAACAAGCTGAACCTGATCAACGCGAACCCCGCCACCCAGCTCGCGCGCTGCCACACTCTCGCCGGCCGGTTCGGAGGCCCCAACAAGGTCGAGAACCTCAGCCCCTGCGGACAGCGGCTCTCCAACAACAACACCAACGAGGAGAGCATGGGCCGCTTCGAGACCATGGTCGCCACCCGGGTCACGGCCGTACCCACGGGCACCGTCTACTACATCGTCGAACCGCTGTACCGCAGCGCCACCAGCAGCATCCCGCTCGGCTACTACATGACCGCCGTCTTCTACGACCCCGCCGGCATCCCCGTCCGCGCCCCGCACCTGCTCGTCGCCAACCGCATCCCCGACCCCCGCGGAAGCGGGGAGATCTCCCTCGCCAACTGACCCGCCGGCCCCGGCAGCGGCCCGGGCGCGCCCGGCCCCCGCAGCGGCTCGGCACGCCCTCCCGGGGTCCGCGACCTCGAAGGCGTGGCCGGAGCAGGACCGGCCGGGTGGAAAACCAGGTGCCGCCCCTGCGGCCGCACAGCAGGATGACGTTCATCGCTGCTGCTTCCCGGTGAGGAGTTCGAGGGCATGACGGGTCGGGGGCCGGCCGGGGCCGTGGCGGCCGCGGTCGAGGCGTACTACGGCAAGCCGATCGGGACGCTGCGGATGCTGGCCGCCGGGATTCCCACGGACCTGGTGGAGGCGCTGGAGTCCGAACTCGGCCGTCTGGAGGCGGAACTGGGAGCCTGGCGGGCGGGGGAGAGGCTGCCGGACGGGACCGTTCTCGACCTCTACCTGGACACCTTCGACCCCGAGCACCCGGAGGACGACGTGCGGCCGCTCGCCGACGCCGCCGCGGAGGGCGAACGCCGGGCCCGGCTGCTGCTGCGCGGCGGGCTGGAGGCGCTGGGCCATGGACTCGAACCCGATCCCCACGCTCGGCCCGCCGCGACGGCGCCCCGTCGGCCGGCAGCGCGCTGCCCTCCCAACTGCGCGGCGCCGAGCAGCACGTGCTGGAGCAGTACCGCCTCGCCGTCCTCGCAGCGCTGACAGCCGCCCGGCTCGAACCCCTCCACGAGGCGCAGGAACACCTGTACCTGCCCTTCGCGACCCGTGCACCGGACTCGAAGCGGTGGCACGCGCGTGGGGTGGAACTGGACTGGACCGACAACAGGCAGCCGAAGAACGGGAGACGCTGGCACTACGGCCCCCTCGACATCTGGCTGGGGGCGGGCTGGGAACTCTACGAACCGCTGCCCCTGCCGCCGTTCGCCCACCCCGAGGACATCGCCGCCGTCGTACACCACGTGCTGCTCACGGGCGACCGCTACATCGCGCCCCGCACCAGTGAGTGGGAGCACGCCCACGCCCTGACGGTGCTCCTGGAACTGGTCGAGGCAGCACAGAAGGACGCCGGGAGGCCGCCGTCGAGCATCTGACCGCGCCCGGCCGCACCACCAGCCGAATCCTGACGAGCGCCGAGATCCCGCCGGGCATGCTGACAGCACCCCGCAACCGGGAGTACGGTCGCCTGCACACGACCCACCGGCACCACAGGAGGGCGGCACCGTGCTGCGCACCGACACCTACTGGGGCAACCTGACCGACACGAACTGGGGCGGCACCGCCGCGGCGGGCGACGTCTACTGGGGCACCCTGGTGCCCGACATCCACTGGGGCGGCTGAGCATGCCAAACGATTCCCACTGGGGCGGGGCAGCCCCCGCTCCCGCAGACTCCGGCCGGAACTGACCGCCCGTCACCACCCCGCACCCCGCCGCGGCAGGACGCCCACACCGTCCCGCGCGGTGGCGCGGCCGGCCGAACAGCAGCCGACCGCCCCGTCCGGGCGCAGCACCTACCCCCGCGGTGCTGCGCCCGGACGCGACCCGGCCGTGGGTCGGCCGGGCTGGTGCCAGCCGGAGCGACACGGCCCCGCCGCCCGCAGCCGGGCCGGGCCGCCGGTAGGCTCGCCCGGTGATTCCCGCCGAACTCCAGCAACTGCTCGTCGACCAGCTCCCCACGGTGCCCGGTGTCGTCTCCGCCGCGCCGTGGGAGGAGCGCCCGTACGGCATCGCGGTCACCGTCGGGGCGGCCGCCTCCTACTGGACGATCACCGGGGCCAGCAGCACGGCGGCACCCGAGGGCGCGAACGGGATCGGCCCGCAGCCCGTCCCGGAGCTGACCGGCGGGAAGGTGCGGACCGCGGAGGTGGAGCAGGCGCTGCTGGCCGCGTTGGCCGCCGGTGCCGGGGAGGGGCAGGTGCTGCGGGCCGAGCGCTACAGCACCCGGCCGGAGCCGCCCTCCGTCCGGTACGGCGCCACGATCGACACCGACGACCGGTGGCGCCTGTTCATCGCCTGCGTCGGCACCGCCCCGGTCGGCAGGAAGATTGCCCATGACGGGTACTACCGGGCCGGCGAGACGGTGTAGTCGAACGGCCGGGCGGGGTTGGGCCGCTGACGATAGGACAGACTGTCGCCATGACCACCGACCGCCGCCCGCCGGGGCAGCCCCTGTTCTCCTCCTCCGCCGTCGACGAGCCGGTCCCGGCCGACGTACACTCCACCGGGCCGGTGGAGCGCTCGCCGTTCCTGGAACCGGAGACCGGCCAGGTGGCCGGCGCCGTGTCCTTCAGCGGACGGCGCCCGCTGGGTCGCGGCTACCTGGCCGCGAAGGCCTGAGCCGCCGAACCGCACCCTGCCCTTCCGTCCCCGACGGGGCGGGCGTCGGCGGTGCGCTCGGCTGCGCGAACCGTACGGGCCCCGTTGCCGTTGCCGACATGGCGGGCGGCCGAGCACCTTGAACCGCCGGGACAGGCGCCCGCTACTGCTCGACGGAGGACCCGGTCCCGACACCACCGCTCCTCCCACGCCGCGCCCGCTCAGCATCCAGGAGCAGGTCAGCACCCGGCCCGGCACCGCCGCGCTGTTGTGCTGCCTCCTCCTTGTGCGCCTTCTGCCTCTTCGACCGCTTTCGGGCCCGCGTCGCTGGCACCGAGCAGGACGCTGATGACACCGGCCTACTCGGCGACGCCCTCCAGGAAAGGGACGGATCGGCGGGTGGCCCCCGACTCGGACCTTGGCGACCGGGCCACCGGTGCCGGTGATCAGCCCGGTGAGGAAGTCGGGGCCGAAGGCGGCGGGGGAACACCGCAGGGCGGCGGCGAAGCGGCCGAGCACCTCTTCGGGGGGCGCCGGTGCGCAGGTAGTCCCTGATCTCCGGTTGGGGTCGAGGTCGCCGAGCACGGCGTACCCGGCGTCGCCGGGGTGCCGCAGTACGCGCAGCCGGGTATGGATCGGGGCCGAGGGCATAGTCAGGCCAAGCAGGGCGGCCCGGTGGGCGATGTACCAGGGCAGGGCGTGGTGGCGCAGCGGGGTGAGGGCCGCACCGATGGCGGCCAGGGCGCGGTCAGCCCGCCGAGGCGCTTGCGGCGGGAAACATCTGCTGGACCGCTGAGCCGAACTCGGCGATCCTGCGGTCCAAATCGATGTTCTCGAGCCCGTAGCGACGGATCATCGACCAGACGATGCCGGCGCTGCAGACCGGGTACCTGGTGGTGGGCTCCGGCGGGGTGCCGCTGGTCGCGGCATACGCCAGAAGCTCTGCCACCCTCAGCACCGGAGACGGGCGGAGGAAGCGCTTGGCTCCGTAGAGGCGGCGGGTGAGCAGGGCGCCGGAGTCGAACATCTCGACGGAGGGCTCCGCGACCCGGTCGGGCGCGGGCCACATCAGGGCGGTGACGGACTCCATGAGCCGGGGCAGTTCCGGGTCGGAGACCGTGCGCTCGATCAGCTGCCGGGCGTGGAGCGCCGCAAGGTGCGCGGACAGGTGCCCGAATCCGCACCAGGCCGCGGTGTAGCCGGTGGCGCCGAGGCGCTCGCCGAGGGAGAGCGCGGCCTGCTCCGCGGGTTCGGCGAAACCCTCGTCGTAGCTGGCCAGCAGCAGGTAGGTGCGCCGGGCCTGGGAGTACTCGGGCGACCGGGACAGGGGCCACGCCCAGGCCCCCGCGTGGAAGGACGCCGGGGGGTGCAAGTCCGTGGTGCTGCTGGTGTAGCGGGTGAGCAGGCTTCCGGGGCAGGTGGTCCTGGTCATGGTGGCGCTCCCCTCTCCTACTGGTGTGCGGGCACGGCCGGGAGCGGCGGCACGGTCGCGGTGGCCCGCAGGTGCGTGTAGACGTCCGCGACATCGCTCATGGCCCGGCAGAACGCGCTGATGTCGCGTGTACCGGGCTCGGGGGCGCGGCCGGTGTGCCGGGCGGCCCTGCGGCGGAGCTCGGCGATCTCCGTGGCGAGCCAGGCGTCGACGCTGAACCGGGCGAGCCGCTCCGGCGAGGCGTGCACGGGCTCCGGGCTGCGCTCTTCGGCGTGGGCCCGCAGCACCCGGTTGTGCTTCTCCTTCGCCTCGCGCACCTCCGCGGACACGTCCGCCGTGTTCCCGTCGATCTCCGGTGCGGCCGGGCCGGTGTCCTCTTCCCCATCCTGGAGGGACCATGCCCGCAGGGCCGCGCCGTGTCCGCCGAACGCCTCCGCCTCCTCGGCGGACACTTCCGGGAGCAGCAGCATGGGCGCTGCGTTGCGTACGAAGCTGTCGGCTGCGGTCGTCCACACCAGCGCGCTCTCGCGCTCCTCCGGGGTGCGGGCCCGCTCCCGCAGGCCCTCGGCGTAGGCCGTCATCGCGCGCCCGGTGGCCTCCAGGACCTCGTGGGCCCGGTTGACGTCCGCCCCCACCACGATGTCGCCGCTGGGGCGCAGCCGCCTGATGACGTCCAGCGGGATACCGCTGCAGCGGTAGACCGACTCCGGGGAAAGCCCGGCTGCCAGGGCGCCGAGCACGAGCGGGTCGCGGTGATCCGCCAGCTCCTGCTCGGCGTACTGCCAGAGAACCAGGGCGTCCTCCGCCGCATACGTGTCATCGAAGTACAGCGCGGGCTGTTCCTGGTTGGCCAAGGACTGCTCGGCCACGGCCGAGGTGGCCCGCTTGAGCTTGCGGCCCAGGCCCTGCGAGGTGACGCCGAGTTCGCGGGCGGCCGCGGAGTCGTTCCCGTTGTGCAGTGCGACCAGGTCGGTGAGGGCCTGGAGCTCCAGTTCGCGGAAGAAGTTGTCCGCGTCGGCCCGGGCGGCGCGGACGGCGCGCAGCCGCCTGAGGGGGTCGCGGTCGTAGAGTGCGGCTTCGAGGTGTTCGGGCAGGGGCATCATGGTGGCCTCCAGAAGCAGGAGGGCGGGCGGCGGCCCGGTGGTTCGGGCGTCGATCTCGCCTGCATCTATTGAAACACCATATTTCGGACATTTGAAACCGAGGGTTTCATCTGGTCGATCACCGGGGCCGGCCGCACGGCGGTACCCGAGGGCGCGGACGGGGCCGGTACCACCAGTCCGGCAGGACGGTGTAGTCGAACGGCCGCACGAGGTTGGGCAGGTGACGGGGGGACAGATTGTCTCCAGGCCGCCGCCCGCCGGGCCGACCGCGGTCCTTCTCCTCCGTCGTCGACGCTCCGGCCCCGAGCCGCCCGTCCGGGCCGGTGGAGCGCCAGCCCTTCCCGGAGCCGTAGGCGATCCCTGCGGCGCGCAACCGTCCTCTTCGGCGGACGGCGGCCACTGGGCCCCGGCTGCCTGGCGATGAACGCCCGAGGCAGCGGCGCAGCACCTGACCGTGCCGGTAACCCGCCCCTCTGACGCGGCTGAGCGGGCCGCAGAGACGGGCATCGACGGGGGCGTCGGCCGCTCCGGAACCGTGCGGGCTTACAAAACGCCCTCGGGTTGGACGAGGGAGGCGTGCAGTTTTCGCGTCCTCCGCTCCCCGGACGCCAGGCCGTACTCGACCGTGACCATGCTGCGCCCGACGGCCGTGACCGTCGCAGTGCGGCGCCCGCCGTGGGCGCGACCGTCCTCGAAGGCCACCGCGTCCCCGACGGTGAGCTTCTTCGCTGCCGCCCGGGACACGGCCACCAGCGCCTGCCGCTCCTGCCGCTCGACCTCCCGATCCGCTTCCAGCCCTGCGGCGATGTCGGCAGCTTCCAGGCCGAGCCGCTCGCGGCGGCCGATCTGTGCCCGGCACTCCTCGGCGAGCCACGGGTACCGCTCGGCGATGGCCTCGCAGGCCGCACGGTGCCGGGCGGAAGTCTGCTCGTGCTGGTCGTAGTCGGTGTAGTGGTGGCGCAGAAGGTTGACGACCAGGCGCTCCTCGTTGGGGCCGACGTCCTTGCCTCCGTGCGCGACGGCGATGTCCAGGGCGTGGCTGTCGGCGAGGGCGACCAGGCGGGCGCGGTCGTAGTCCGGGAACCAGGTGCGCACCGCACCGCCGGAGGCGGTGGGGGCGTTGCCGTGCTGCTGCATCAAAACCTCCTGCGGCGTCAGGTTCCCACCTGTGGAAATCGACACACCGTCCAGTGTCCCACCACTCGTTGCCCAGTCCCTGATCAGCTGGTAGCAGCAGCGGGTGCCGGGGGCGCGGTGAGGATCATGGGGTCGTACAGCGGGCTCTCCGGGGCGTGCCGGATCGGTTCGCCGACGATCTCGTACCCCCAGCGCAGGTAGGCGCCGTGCGCGGGCTCGTTGCCGATGATGCAGGTCAGGGCGGTGTACGGGAGGCTCTTCTCGGCGCGCCACGCGTCGTGCAGGCGGCGCCCGATGCCTCGGTTCGTGTGCTCGGGCAGCACCATCAGCTCGCGCAGCCAGCTCACCCGGCCGGCCTCGACCGCGGCGACGTGCTCCGGGGCCCGGTGTTCGCCGAGGGCGACCCACCACGGCCAGTCGGGCTGCAGGGTGACGCCGTGGACCAGGCCGACGACCTCCCCGCCGGCGGCGGTGGCGGTGAGGCAGAGGAACCCCGGCATCTCCGTCGCCCCCAGCAGCCGGTCACGGAAGGACTGGTTGGAGAAAAAGGCATCACCGGCGTACGGCGGGACGTCGTAGACCCGGGCGTAGACGCCGACCAGGTCGTTGATGCTGTCGCGGGTGCTCTGCGCGTCGAGGGTCTGCAGGGTGAGGGTGCCGGGCACGGGGCCTCCATCACGTTCGGTGGTGATCAACCATCGCACGGTGAGGGGGATTTGAGGGCGAGAACCCGGCGAAGGGGTGTTCGGCGGGTCGGGGGCCGCAGGCAGGGATGGCAATATGCGGAGGCATGAAGCTCTTGGCGTTGGGTGGGACGTGGTTCGGCGGGCGTGCGGTGGTGGACGAGGCTCTGGCGAGGGGGTGGGAGGTCACCGCGTTCAGCCGCGGCCGGTCGGGGATGCCACCCGCCGGGGCGAAGCACGTCGCCGGTGACCGGACGGTCGAGGCCGATCTGCGGCGTCTTGCCGCCGAGGGGCCGTGGGACGCGGTGGTGGACACCAGCTCGACGGAGCTGTCGCCCCGGGGCGTGCTGCTGAGCGCGCGGACCCTGCGGGACGTGGTGGGGCACTGGGTGCACGTCTCGACGGTGTCGGTCTACCGGGGCTGGCCGCACGAGGCGCTGACCGAGGCGTCGCCGATCCTGGAGGCCCCGGCCGACGCGGACGAGACCTTCGGGTACACCGGGGCGGACGGCTCGCCGACGATCTACGGGTTCCAGAAGGCCGGCGGGGAGCGGGCGGTGGCGGAGGTCTTCGGGACGGACGCGACGTTCCTGCGCCCCGGGGTGATCCTCGGGCCGGGGGAGTACGTGGGCCGCCTGCCGTGGTGGCTGGAGCGGGCGGCCCGGGGAGGCCGCATCCTGGCGCCGGCGCCCGCCGGGCGGGTGATCCAGCCGGTCGACGTCCGCGACGTGGCCGCCTTCGCCCTCGACCGCGCGCAGGCGGCCCGCGGCGACATCTTCAACGTCACCCACCCCGCCGGGATCACCTTCGGCGGGTTCGTCGCCGAGTGCCTGCGGGTGACCGGCGGCGACGGTGAGGCGGTGTGGGCCGACGAGGAGGTGCTGCGCCGGCACGGGGTGAAGGAGTGGACGGAGATGCCGCTGTGGCGCACGCTCGGCGGCGTGTGGCAGGTGGATTCCTCCCGGGCGGTGGCGGCCGGTGCGGTGTTCCGGCCGGTGGAGGAGACGATCGCGCAGACGTGGGCGTGGCTGCGCTCGGGCGGCCGGCTGGTCGACCACCCGCGGCGCCACGCCCACGGGATCGCTGCGGAGAAGGAGCGGGTGCTGCTGGAGGAGCTGGTCGGCTGAGCCTGCCGGGGGCCGCCGGGTCAGCTTATGGCCGGGCGGCCGCCGAACTGGGAGCCGGCAGTGATGGCGACGAAGTGCTCGATGCGGTCGGCGAGTTCACCGTGCGGCGCGGCGGTGGCGGGTGCGCCGGTGATCCTCGCCAGGTCGGCCCGCAGGCCGGCGGCCCGGGTGACGACGCCTTCCACGCGCCAGCCCGGCGCGAGTTCCAGGGCCGGGGCGGCGGCTTCCAGCGCTCCGTCGAGTTTTCCCTGCAGCAGGCGCGCGCGGGCGAGGTCGAGGTCGGCCTGCACCGTGTCGGTGATCTCCTGCAAGCGGGGCCGGTGCCGGGAGGCGTCGTCCAGCAGGTCCCGGGCGCGGGTGGCGCTCGTCTCGACCCGGGCTCCGGCGCGATCAGCGGGCAGCAGCACTGGGTGCGGGGGGCGTGGTGAGGATCATGGGGTCGTACAGCGGGCTCTCCGGGGCGTGCCGGATCGGTTCGCCGACGATCTCGTACCCCCAGCGCAGGTAGGCGCCGTGCGCGGGTTCGTTGTCGATGATGCAGGTCAGGGCGGTGAGGGGGAGGGCCTTCTCGGCGCGCCACGCGTTGTGCAGTCGGCGCCCGATGCCGTGGTTGGTGTGCTGGGGCAGCACCATCAGCTCGCGCAGCCAGCTCACCTGGCCGGCCTCGACCGCGGCGACGTGCTCCGGGGCCCGGTGTTCGCCGAGGGCGACCCACCACGGCCACGTCGGCTGCAGGGTGACGCCGTGGACCAGGCCGACGAGTTCCCTGCCGGCAGTGGCGGTGAGGCAGAGGAACCCCGGCATCTGCGTCGCCCCCAGCAGCCGGTCGCGGAAGGACTGGTTGGAGAAGAAGGGGTCGTCGGCGTACGGCGGGACGTCGTAGACCCGGGCGTAGACGCCGACCAGGTCGTTGATGCTGTCGCGGGTGCTCTGCGCGTCGAGGGTCTGCAGGGTGAGGGTGTCGGGCATGTGGCTCTCCGTCACGCGGCTACGGCGCTGATCTGCTCGATCATCTCGCCGGCGCGCGGGTCGTCGTAGTGGGTGAGGTTCGTGGTGAGCGAGCTCAGGACGTTGGTGGTGCGCGGGCTGTTCATGCCCCGGCCGATCATGTCGAGCGAGTTCTGTACGGCGTCCAGGGCGCGGTCGAGGTCGTGGCCGCCGAGTGCCGCGCCGGCGAGGCGGACCAGGCACATGCCCAGGTTGCGGCCGTGGGCGGCGTCCTGGAGCCGGGTGGAGCGTTCGAGCAGTTCGACCGCGCGGGGGTGCTGGCCGAGGTCGCTGCGGGCCATCCCCTCCAGGCAGGTCAGCTCGGCCTCGTTCAGGAAGTTCGTCCAGTCCGGGTCGCTCTCGCCGGCGCCCCGCTCGAAGTGCCGCCAGGCCCGCAGGACCGCTTCGTCGGTGCCGGAGCGGTCGCCCAGCAGCGCCCGGCCCTGTGCCTCGCGGATGGCGAGCAGCGAGTGGACGCGGGGCGGTGCCCAGGTGGCGGCCTGCTGGGCGGCGGTCTGCGCGTACTGGACGGCGTCGCGCGGGTTGCCCAGGTCGACCGCCTGGCGGGACATGTTCGACAGGGTGCGCACCGCGAGGGGGGAGTCGCCGGTCAGGAGCGCGGTGTTCAGGGCCTGCGAGAAGTAGATGCTGGCGGCGTTGCGCTCGTCGGCGTCGTAGCAGTACCAGCCGAGACTGGTCGTCAGCGAGCCCGCCAGGGAGCGGAGTTCGGCTCCGACCGCGGGGGTGAACTCGGCCCGCTGCAGCAGGCCGTGGATGGTCTCAAGGGTGTGTTTGGCGAGCCGCCACAGCTGGGCGCCGCCGATGCGCTGGTCGAGGGCGTCCAGGTCGGCCAGCGTCTTTTGGAAGTGGTCGAGTTCGTCTTCGCCGACTCGGGCAGTGGTCATGCCCGTGGACGGTACCGCAGGCGACAGCCAGGGCAGAGCGCCCAGAGCAGCGGTTCCGCCGGCAGCCAGGAGGTCGCGTCGCTTCACATCGCCGATGATGCTCCGCGAATGTGCCCACTGGCCAGCCGGATCGATGTCCTTCGGCGTGGCGAAGCCGAGGTCTTCGCTGCTCGCCTGGAACAGGTCGCACAGGCACTCCAGCGCCTTCGGGTACGGCCGGCCGGGCTTGGGCGACTCCCAGCGGCGCCAACTCGCCGTCGTGATCTCGAAGCCGGGATCGCCGAACAGTCGCCGTCCGTGCTCGGTGGCCGCAGCCGCAGCCCGTTCCTGGCTGTGCCAGTTCCGCGCGATACGGGCGCTCTCCAACCGGCGGTTGTAGCCCTCGGGTTTCGGCCTCATCCCAGCCCCCTACACATCGTCACTGGTCGAGCCTATTGCGTGATCATGCGTGAGGGCAGGACTTCGGCCTGAACTCGCCCGCCGACCCGGGTGTGTGCACCCAAGATGAACCCAAGATGCACCTAAGCCGCACTGTTGATCGTCTTCCGTGAGCGTGTCGTCACCCGGTGGAATGGAACCCAGCCGCCGGGTGGAGCCGATGCATCGTCACAGAGCCATCCCCGCCCGGCGGCCGACCTGCCATCAGCGCCTCGGGCGCCGACGATCGAGGGGAGTGTCATGGGCGTGACAGGAATCCGAGCGGTTCTCCACGCGGCCACCACCGACCCGCGCCGCCCGGATCTGGCGCTGGCGGTGCTCCGCGGCTACGCCGAGCGCACCGGGTCGACACCGCCGGTGTGCCGGGGTCTGCTCGTCGGGGCGGGAGGTGCGCGCCGTGTGGGCTGAGCGGATCGGGACGGCGGGGAACCCGGCCGGGGCGCGGTGGCTGGCCGGGATGTCCGCCGACCCGGCGGCGTGCCTGGAGGAGTGGATCAACGGCCGGGAGGCGCCGGTCCCGCTCGGGCAGGTTGCGGTGCTGCGGGTGGCCCCGTTCCTCGGGCTGCGGCTGCTGGAGCGGCTGCTGGAGCAGCCCTCGCCGCCGCCGCTGGCGCCGGTGCTGCGCACCGCCTCCGAGGGCGACGTCAGTGTCGGCTTCCTGGTGCCGGCCGGCGCCGGGCAGGTGGACGTCGCCGCGGACCTGTTCGAGGCGGTGCCCGGCCGGGCGGAGCTGCCCGGCGCCATGACCGTCGGCGAGCAGTTGCTCGGCCTAGTCCGCCTGGAGGAGTCCGGGGTGCTGTGGTGCCCGGCGCCGGGCCGGGCGCTGCCCCGGCGGCGCGGGACGTCCTGGCTGGTGGAGCCGGACGGCAGCGGGCGGCTGTGGGATGCGGCGTGGCTGGGTGAGATGGCGGAGGATCTGCGCCACCTGTGGGCCCTGCCCGATCCGGCCGCACCGGCGGAGCCGGCGCCGTTCGACCCGGCCGCGGTCGCCGCGTTCTTCGGCGGCCCGCGGCTGCAGCCGGCCTGACGCCGGTTCAGGAACTCCCCGGCCCGGAGGCATTTCTTCAGGGTTTCCGGTCCGGGGTCCAAGCCCCCGCCCGATCGGGCGGGGAGCGGGAGGGCAGCGCGCATCCCCCGGCGCGCCGGAGCCCACCGCACCGCGCAGTTCGCCGCGCCGCCGAGGGTGTCGGCGCCGGCCTGCGCGGGTGCCGCCGGCCGCTGCGCAGGCCGCGGGGCACCACCACGGTGTGGACCCCGGCCCGGACGGGCGTTGGCGGTCGGGGTCCACACCCGGGGGAACACCGAGGCGGAGACGACGAGAGGTGCGGGGATGATCGCCAGCGAGTCCGGCATGCGGACCGGCGGTGCTGTGGAGCAGTGGACCGGTGTGCGGGAGCTGGCGGACGGGCAGTGCCTGATGGTCGTGCCGCTCGCCCAGGGCGCCGAGGTGCTGCGGTGGGTGCGGGGGATGGGCCTCCGCGACCTGCCGGTGCTGCTGATGCCGCCGTCGATCGGCGAGCGCTCGATCGGCCGCCTGGCCTTCCCCGCGCTCCACGCCCCGGCGACGGAACTCGCCGGCGCGCGCACCGTCGGCGCGTTCGCGTTCCCGCTCGCGCCGGTGGCCGTGGATCTGGCGGACCTGGTCGGGCGGCCCGTCGAGGTCATGCACTGGCTGGTCGCCCCGGGCGAGCCGGTGCAGCTGTGGAATCCGGACCTGCTGGCCGGCGCGTTGAAGACCGCCCGGGAGCAGCAGCACGAGCGGGCCGCTCCCCCGCACGACGCCGGGCAGGAGTGGGCGCTGCTGCGGCAGGCCCTGGACGGTGCCCGGTGGTAGCTGCCGCGGCGCCCGCCGCGCAGTGGACCGCGGCCCTGCGCTATTTCGGGGCGCTCGCCCACCCGGGCGACCCGGACCGGGCCCGGATCAGGTGGCTGCGCGGCCGGATGGTGCAGATGCCGCTCGGTGAGCACCTGGCCTTGGTGGTGGTCCCGAACATGGCGTGGGGCATGGAGGCCGCGCGGCTCCTGGTCGAGGAATGCGAGCAGCACAGCGGCCCGGTGCTGCTGCTCAGCGTCCACCGCCAGGCCTGGTTCTTCACCACCGCCCCGCGGCCCGGCACCACGTGGGCGCTGCCCGGTGCCCCGGGGCCCGTCCTGCACACCTCCGGCACCGCCGCGATGCCGCCGCCCACGCGCGACGGCAAAACGTGGATGTGGCTGAATGCGCCCCGCGCCGGGGTGCTCACGCCGCCCGCCCTGGTGCAGGCCGCGCTGACCGTCGCCCACGGTGCGCTGCGCCGCAACGGCCTGGTGTGACGGCATGGGACGACGAACACCGGCCCGGCCCGCCGAGACGGCCGAGGCCCGCGCCGAACTGGAGGGTCTCGGCTGGTATGCGACCCTGACCGGCCTGCACCCGCAGGAGGCGCTGATGCGCTGGACCTGCGAGCACGCGCTGCTCGCGCCGATCCGCGGCTTCGCGGCGGTCGAGGTGCCGGGCCTGCTCGGGCCGACGGCCGCCGCGGTGCTGCACCGCCGTCTCCTGAGCGGGTCCGGGACGGCGTTCGCCCTGCGCGACCCGGCCGGGCCGCTGCGGTCCTGGTTCCTGACCGACGCCCAACCCGACGGTCAGGCACGGGAGTTCACCGGCGCGGTGCTGCACGTCGAGGGCGAGCTGCTGCTGCCGTCCCCGTTCGACGCGGGGCCCTGGCGGATGCTGCTGCAACCCCGCACCGAGGTGTGGGTCGACCCCGAGGAACTGCAGCGGGCGCTGACCGAGGGACGCCGGACCCTGCTGCGCGAGGGCCGCCTGATCTGACCGGCGCACAAGACCCGAACAGGCCCAGCCGGAAGAGGAGTTGACGAGATGACGACGAATGCGGTGGGCGCCGAGATGCGCCTTTCGGTCGGCGAGCTGGCCGCGCTGGTGTCCGGCAGGGCCCACACCTGCCGGCCCGGGCAGGTGGACGAGCTGGTAGTGCCGGCGATCGGTTTCGCCCCGGGCCTGGTGCGGCCCGGGCAGGTGCTGCTGGTGCCGCCCGGCACCCCGCCGGAGCGGGCCCGGGCCCTGACACTGGCCGGGTGGGCGGCGGGCGCCGGCGCGGTGCTGCTGGAGGACCACCACCCCGTGCCCGCCCCGGGGGCGATCGGCGGGGTGACGATCACCGTCCACAGCACCGTCGATGCCGCCTGGCGCCTCGCGCAGCACGCCGCCGCCCTGCAGCCCCCCGACCACGACGGCGCCGGCGCGACGGTGCTGGCCCTGGGCGGGCCGGGCAAGTCCACCGCGCTGCGCGTCCTGGCCGGCCTCCTGGACCTCGAACCCGGCCGCAGCGCCGTCCTTGCCGCCGCGGACGTCTGCGCGGACCTCGCCCTGCCCGCCGCGTTCACCCAGGCCTGCGCGCAGCGCGCGCCCTTCGGCCTGTACGAGGCCAACGGCGAGCACCTGATCGCGCCCCGCACCGCCGTCGACCTCCTGCACCCGGACGTCCTGGTCGTGCTGCCGCTGGAACAGGCATTCCCGCCCGGCATCACGCCCGCCGCCTACGCCCACCAGGTGCTGGCCGTCACCCAGCAGATGGACAAGCGCTCGGTGGTGGTGCTGTGCACCGACGACCCCGAGCTGCGGGCGATCGCCTCCCGGATCGAGGGCCCGCAGGTGGTCACCGTCGGCATGGGCGACACCGGCGCCGTACTGCACGCCGGCGACGTGGAACCCGTGCCCAGCACGAAGGAGGGCAGCCTCGGCGGCGTCAGGGTGACGATCTCCTGGCGCGGCCGCACCTCCCGCGTCCTGCTGCCCGCCGCCGGCCGCTCCTGCGTGATCACCCACCTGGCGGGATTCACCGCCTGGCTCGCCGCCACCGGCTGGACCACGCCCGGCATGCGCCACGACGTCACCGCCTACGACTTCGAGTTCTTTGCCCAGGAGCTGGCCACCGTCGATCCGCGCGGGCCGGGCCGGATGGGCGCCACCGCCCTCGCCGGCGGCGGCCTGCTGCTCGACAACCGGGCGGGCACCGGCGTGGCGAACCTGCTGGCGGGCCTGACCGGACTCGACCTGGCCGCCCGCCGGCGGCCGCGGGCAGCGGTCCTCGGCCGGCTGCGCACCGGAGCGGACCCGGCCGCCGACTACGCCCGCGCCGGTTGGGCCCTGGCCGCCCACGACATCGACCACCTGCTCCTGCTCGACGCCCGCCCCGACGACCCCCACGCCCGGGCACTGAGCGAGCGCGCCGCGGCCGGAGGAGTCGGCAGCATCGTCCTGCTCCCCAACCAGGCGGGCCCCGACCTCGACAAGACCCTCACCGACTGGCCCGCCGGCACCGTCGTCCTGCTGCAGGGCGAAGACCTCGACACCCGCCTGCCCCTCACCCTCGCCGCCCACTTCGCCACCCGCCTCGCTGCCCCGCACAGCACCGTGAACCGCCCCGCAGACCGGAGAGAAACCGCATGACCCAGATCGAGATCGTCAACGACGCCGGCCGCCAGGGCGCCGCGTTCGCGGCCCTGGCCGAGGAGACGGCCCACCGCGCCGCCGCGCACGTGCCCGGCCTGTCGGGCATGCCCCTGCCCGAGACGGTGACGGTGCGCCTGCTCACCCCGGCCGGCAGCGCCGACGCCACCCGCCACCACATCACCCGCACGATCACCGACGCCGCCGCCCGCCTGGGCGAGCGCGCCGCCCCCACGCCCACGTCCTCCTGCAACAGCGACTGCGCCAGTGGGCCATCTTCCACGCCCTCGGCGGCGGGCAGATCCTCGGCAAGGCCGGATACGGCCCCGACGGGCCCGCCGAACTGCAGGTGGTACCGGCCCTGCACCGCAAGCGCCGCACCGGCGCGGGCGCCCTGGAGTCCCTGTTCGCCCACGAGCTCACCCACGTCGCCCAGGACCGGTACTGGCCCCAGGGCGCCTCGGTCGACGAGGAGGAGCAGCTGCAGGTCCGCCTCGGCGACCGCGACCGCCGCGACCTGCACCCGCTCGGGCGCGTCATCGAGGGCCACGCCCTCTACGTCCACCAGCAGGTCGACGCCCTCCTCGGCGCCTTCGGCGGCCGCTACCTCCACGAACCCCGGCCGCGCGCCGACGCCCGCCTGGCCGCCGCACTGCTGTCGCCCCTCACCCGGCCCATCCGCAACGCCGTCTACCTGCCCGGGCTGCCGTTCTTCGCCGCCCTGACCCGGGCAGGCGGGCCCGCGCTGGCCGCGACCGCGTTCAGCCGCGAGCGCCTGCCCACCGTCGCGGACCTCCGCGACCCCGCCGCATGGCTCAGGCAGCACCACATCACCACCACCACCACCGTTCCGGCCCGGTAGAGACCGCACCGAACCCGCCACCGCCCGACCAGGAGAAGCGCCACCATGACCGCCGCCTTACCGCCCCTGCCCCCGCACGCCGTCCCCCTCTACCCCACCGCGCACGGCCGCCCGGCCCCGTCCTGGATCGACCACACCCTCGCCACCCACCCCGACGCCGCCGTCCACCCCACCCCGGACCGCGCCGACCAGGACGCCGCCGACTACCTCGACCACAGCACCCGCGGCCTGCTGCGCCGGGCCGCCCGCCGCGCCCGCGACGTCGAACACGAAGAGATCCTGCACGCCGCCGCCACCGGCCAACAGGTCCTCCACTACGGCTACGGCCTCACCGACCCCCGCGAGCGCTCCCTCGCCGACCTGTGGCTCCGGGCCCGCGCCGGCCGCCCCGCGCTGCGCCTGGCCGCCGTGACCACCTGCCCCACCTCCTACCACCACGCCCGCCACAATCCCCTGCTGCAGGACTTCCCGCTGCTGTTCGAGCCGCCCGAGCGGCTGCACCTGCTGGCCGACAACCCCCACCTCGCCGACGCCCTCGACCTCGACCGGCCGCTGCTGATGGTGATGGGCGGCCTGCACCGCGCCCCGCGCGGCGAACTCGACATCGTGCTGCAGGACTTCGTCCCCCGCCTGCACCCGAGCAGCAAGATCACCCTGACCGGCATCGCCGTCCGCCGCGCGCCCACCGCCGATCGGCTCAACGGTCTGTGGCAGCAGTACACCGGCCAGGACGGCGGCTTCGTCCACCTGCCCGACCTGCGCAAACGCCTGACGGAGGCGGGCCTCGTGGTGGAGACCGGCATCACGGGCGCCAAGGGCCCGGCCGTCAGCGCCCTCTCCCTGACCTGCCACCCCCACCGCCGCCACCGGACCCGCACCACCCGCACGACCACGCCGTCCACCACGGCCGCCGCACCCCGCGCACCCCGGGCCACCGCGCCGCCGCCCCGCGTCCGCTCCCCGCACCCATCCCGGGTCGAATCCGCCCTCATGGCCACGCCCGACGGCCACCCGTACGGCACCTTCGCCGCGGACCGCGACGCCGCCGCCAAACTCGCCCTGCGCCACCCCGGCCTGCCCGCCGCACTGCGCGCCGCCGCCCTGGCCGAGGAGACCGCGGTCCGGCACGCGGTGCGCGACAACCGCCAGGTCCTCCACATCGGCTACGGCCACGGACTGCACGGCCAACGCCCGAGCACCTGGTGGCAGCGGCCCGACCCCGCCCTGCCGCCCGTGGTCGCGGTGACCGAATGCCAGGACGCCCACACCCACGCCGCCCTGATGGTGGAGTACCCCGTCCACCAACTCCACCACGACAGCGAGAAGCTCGCGGACCTGCTCACGCAGCCGGACCTGAAGCGGCTGCTCGACCTGTCCAAGCCCGTCGACGTCGTACTCGCCGGCCTGCACCGCACCCCCCGCGACGGCCTCGACCCCCTTCTGGACCGCCTGCTGACGCGCCTCGCCCCCGACAACGCCCTCGCCCCCGGCAGCACCCTCACCCTGATCGGCATCCGCGTCGAAGGCGCGCCCCGCCGCCGCCTGCGCGAGGACTGGGCCCGCTACACCGGCCAACGCCCCCTCTACCTCGGCACATCCAGCGCGAGCGGGCTCCTGACGCGCCTGCAGCACCGCGAACAGCTCGCCCTCCTCACACCCGAGTACCCCGGCGAGGGCCTGCACGCCCACGCCAGCGTCCACCGCATCCCCTGACCGAACCCCGCCCGTCGGAGAACCCCACCCGTGACCTCGACCACCACCCTCGGCCACCCCGCCCACCACGCCGTCCAGCAATGGCTGCCGGCCTGGGCCCTCCTCGCAGCCTGCGCCTACAGCGCCCAGGCCCTCGACCTCGCCCACCGCGTCACCGGCGGCCGCGGCATATCCGCGCACACGTTCACCGCCGCCGAGTGCGCGGGCGTCGTCACCGCCGGCCTGGCCCCGATCCTCCTGCGCACCACCCGCACGGACGCCCGCCCCGGCCGCACCGCCTTCGCCGCCACCACCGCCATGCTCGTCCTCGCACGCCTCAGCCTCGCGCTCCCGGCCGCCGGCCCCGCCGAGACCGTCGACGTCCTGCGCCTGCTCCTGGGCCCCGCGGTGATCGTGCTGCTGGCCGCTGAACTCCTCGCCCGGGCGGGCGCACCGATGCCGCGCCCCGCCCGCCCGACGTGGTCGGCCGTCAGCAGCACCCCCGGACCCACCGTCCTCTACACCGTGGCGCTGTTCCTGGCCTTCGCCGTGTCCCAGTTCATCGCCCAGTTCACCGCCGCCACCGACCAGGGCGCCGCGCTGGAGGTGACCCGGACGGCGGCGCTGACGCTGGCCGTCCAGACCGCCTCGAACGCGGCCCTGGAGGAGTTCGTCTTCACCGGCGTGCTGTGCACGCTCGGGACCGCCCTGCGGGTGCCCGTGCCCTGGATGATCGCAGCGGCCGCCGTCGGCCGGCTGCTGCTGCACGCCTACCTCGGCCCCGCCGCCCTCGGCGCGGCCGTCGTCGCGGCCGCCTCGATCGGCATCTACCTCCTCAACCGCAGCCGCCTGCTACCGCTGGTCCTCGCGCACACCGCCTTCAACGCGCTGATGTTCTACGGCATGCGCTGACCCCTCGCCGATCGCCACCAACCAGCAGAGCAGAGAACCGAATTGACAACTTTCAAGATCAACGACCGGGCCCGCTGGACCACCTCCCGCCACCCCGACTTCGTCCCCCTGGTCGAAGAGGCCCTGCACCTCGCCGCCCCGATGGCCGAGCGCTACGCCGCGATGACCCTGCCGCCGAAGGTCACCGTCGACCTCCTCACCCCCACCGCGGTGCGCGAGGCGACCCGCGAGCACGGCCGCCTTCTCGGCCACCGCGTCGCCGCGCTGTTCGACCACCCCGACGAACAGGCCACCGCGTACCGGTTCACCGCCGGCCGCCTGCACAGCTTCGCGCAGGCCCACCGCAGGATCTGGCCCCTCGTCGGCGGCCGCACCCTGCTGGGCACCGACGGCCGCTACTTGGCCGTGATGCCCGCCATGCACACAGCCCGCCGGACTTCGCTGCGCGCCCTGGTCCAGGCGCTGGGCCACGAACTCGTCCACATCATGCAGCTGCACCGCTCCCCGGACCTGGACGACGTCTTCTACGCCCAGCACGTCGAGGCCGGGTTCGGACGGCGCGAGGAGACCACGGTCCGGCCCCTGCAGCAGATCGCAGAGGGCCACGCCATGTGGGTGCACCGCCAGATCGTCGCCGAACTCGGGGGCGTGGACGACGACTTCCCCGACGATCCGCTGCCCAACGCGTGGAGCCGCCGTCGACGCCGTGCAGTCCTGGGCCTGCAGAAAACCACCCGCAGCGAGGTCTACCTGCCCGGCCTCGGCTTCATGAACGCCCTCGCCGCCGTCGGCGGCCCCGAACTCGTCGCCTCCGTGTTCGACTCCACGGAGCAGCTCCCGACCCGGGCCGAACTCACCGACCCGCAGCAGTGGCTCACCCGCGAGCACAACCGGCTCGTCGGCCCTGCCCCGGCGACCGCCCGATGACCCCCGGCTGCCTGCCTGAATCCTGATCCCGTGTCCGCTGGTGGGGTGGACCCTCGAGTTGGAGGGTCCACCCCACCACGGGGTCAGTGCGGGATGTTGGCGATGAGTTCGGCGGCGCCCTGCCGCTTGAGGGCCAGGGCGACCCGGTGGGGCACCCGGTGCTCTCCGCCCGCCGCAGGTTCGACGGCCGCTGCGTGAGCAGCCCGACCCCGTTCAGTGTCCGAGCCCGGAGCGCACCAGCTGGCGGAGCATCTCCGCCCGGGACACGCCCGAGGCGATGGCACGCTGTTGGACCTCGGCGATCTCCTCCTCGGACATCACCAGGTCGACCTTCCGGTCCCCGAGCCGGGGCCGGCCGGCGGGCCGGGGCCCGTCCTCTTCGGGGACGGGTGCGCCGAAGTGGCGTTCGACGGCGCCGTCCGCCTCGTTGAGGACCAGCCACTCCCGAGCGGTGATGTCGTCGAGGAACTCGAACCGGGGGGTGCTGCCCTGCAGCTGGGACCAGGTGTTGAGGACCCACCGGCCGCCCTTGGTGCGGTAGAGCTCCTGGTGCTCGAACTCGTCGACCCGGTTGACCGAGACCTCGTTGCCTTTGGCGTACTCCACGGCCTCTGGGAAGACCGTGGCCGCGTCGGGGTCGAAGTGCCCGACGCGGTACAGGGGAGTCTTGTTGTCGGGGTCGTACTCGAACACGTTGATACGGGACATGACGCCTCCCGGGGCGCGAGAACGCGGGAACCTCCGCGCACTACAACCGTAGGCCCGGTTTCCGCATGCGGAAACTCGGCGCGAAGTGCTCCCTCCCGTATGCCCGAGCACTGCCCGGGCGGCATGTCGAGCAGGAGACCGCGACAGCCTCGCCCCAAGGACCGGCGGCCGGAACCGCCGTCGCGCGGGCACCGTATCGGCCGGAGCGCCGGGCACGCCGCGGGAGGCGCTCCGATCATGCCGAATCCCGCACCGCGGCCGAACGCGGTTCGCCGAACTCCCCCCTTTCGAGCGCCGTTTCGCTCCGGTGGGACAGGCGACGCGCCCGCAGGTGCATGCTCGTTGCGGCACCGCAGCACAGGGCCGGACGCCGGCCTGGGAAAGGGGTCAGGGTTGAGCGACCGGAGCGGTGGGGAAGCCGGGAGGAGGTCTTCGCGTGCTGCCGATCCGGGTGCTGCCCGGCGGCGGCTGGCCGAGGCGGGACGGGCGGAGGGGATGCTGCTGGGCGGCGGGCTGGCGCTCTGGTGCCCCACCGGTACCGGCACCGCCGACCCTGGAACGGCCGCCGTAGAGGTGCTCGCCGCCGACCTCGCGGTGCTGGGGGTGCCCTACCGCGCAGTGCGGGCGGTGCGGCCCCCGCGGTGGCCGCACCGGCGCGCCCGGCCCGGCACCGAGGTCCGGGTTCGCCAGGGACCGCCGCTGGAGGCGCTCCGGTGCCAGGCGCCACTGACCGTGCGCCTGGCCGACCGGGGCCCGCTGGTCGACAGCGAGTTCAACCTGGCGGTGTGGGGCGTGGACGCCGACGGCGCGGAAGTCCCGGCCGGAGCGGTCCTCGGGCTCGCGGCCGACTGGCCGGCCTGGCACACCTGGCAGGCTGCCGCGATGGGGCTCGCCTGCGCGGAGTGCCGAACGGATCTGCGTCCCCGCGCCGCCGACGACCACCGGCGTGCGTTCCGGGCTCCCGGCAGCGGCCTGTGGCCCGTGCGTCTGCTGTGCCGCGCCTGCCGCCGGCTTGGCGGCAGGTGAGCGGGCGCTGTGCCTACAGGCCGGTCTCCAGAGCGAGGAAAGCGGCCTCGACGGCGTCCTTGAGCTCCTGGGGGCGAGGCACAGGTTGTCCGACCAGTCGGCAAGCCGGCGTTGGCGTGCGTCGATGCTCTCCCGCTCCGCCTGCTCGTGCTGGTTGCTGTACTCGTTGAAGAAGTAGCGCAGCAGCCACCCTTCGGAAGTCCAGAGAAGGGCGGCCAGGAGATCGCCGTAGTCCGCGGCTGCGATGAGTCGGCCCATCTGCTTGCGTACGGCCGCGCTCTTGCACCGGGTGGGGACGATCTGCGCGGTCCTGTCTATGATCACGCCGCGGAGGGTATCCCGGCCCCCCGACACCCTTGTGAGCAGGGCTTTTGCGGAGAAGGACAGCCGGGCGGCGCATGTCGGCCCCCGGGGCGGCCAGCGCGAGCCGATACCCCGTCAGCCCGGCGGCAGGACCGCGGAGTTCGGCCCCGCCCCGCCCGTGCGCCTGCACCCAAGCCGTCCAGGAGGCGAACGGGAAAACACCTGAGCCGCCGGGCCGCTGCGTGCGGGTGCCGGCCCCCGCAACCGCATGCGCCTCGCCCGCAAGACCCGCATCCCGGTGCGGAAGTACGAGGCCTGTCCTCGGACCGTCGCGGATCAGTGACAGCAGCTCCGAACGCCCGCGCGGGGAGAGAGGGATGCGAGACACTCCGTGAATCTTGTTCACGGGGAGGCCACCGCTCGCGGCGTTCTCCCGGCGGCGTTGGAGGTTCGCGGTGGAGCAGCAGGAGCCGGTACTCGTGGGCGGGGGAGCGGCAGGGGCACCAGGGGCGCCGCCTGCGGCTTCGGGTGCTCCGCTCGGCCAGGCTGCTCCCGTCGTACCTGTTCAGGCCTCCGTCCTTCCGGCGGGTTCTCCGACCGGCCCGGGGGTGGACCGGGAACGCCGGGCGGAGCGTGTGCAGTGGGTCATGGCCTTCGCCACCGGGCTGCCCGGCCTTGCCGCCGTGCTCGCGCTGATCTTCACCTTCGTGCAGGTGACGCAGACGCAGGAGACTCTGGCGGTCACGGAGCAGGGGCAGATCACCGACCGGTTCAACGCCGCGATCACCAACCTGGGGTCGGAGACGATGGAGCTCCGGCTGGGCGGCATCTACGCGCTCCAGCGGATCATGACCGACTCGGGCCGGGACAGGCAGGCCGTCGTGGACATCCTCAGCGCCTACGTCCGCGTCCACTCCCCCCGGCCGGAGAAGGCCGCCCCGGTGAAGCAGACCGAGTTGCCGGTAGACATCGCCACGGCCCTCAAGGTGATCAAGACCGCCAGCGCCGGGGACCTACTCCCCGGCGCCATCGACTTCCACGGCGCCGACGTCCACGGGGTGGACCTTCACGATTTCGACCTGTCCGGCTCGGACTTCAGCGGTGCGGACCTCACCGCCGCCCACCTGAACTTCTCCAACCTGATGGGGGCACAGTTCGTCGGGGCCAACCTCACGCGAGCCAGCTTGGGCGGGAGGGGGCCGGACGACAGCCCCAGGTACGGCAGGGAACCGTTCGCCGGAGCGTCCTTCCGCGACGCCGACCTCACCGGAGCCGGGCTGGGCGGCAGCAACCTCAGGTATGCCAGCTTCCCCAACGCCACCATGACCGATACCCATCTCGAATATGCCGACCTCACCGAGGCCACCATCACCGTGGAGCAGGTCGTCGCCGCCTGCCCGAGCCCCGAGACCAAACTGCCCCCCGCGATGGCGGCCGACCCGAGGATCAGGCAACGCCTCGACCAGCTTGCCAAGACCCCCTGCCCGAATCATGCGGGCGAAGCTCCCAGAAGTTAGGGCGTTCTTTCCGATCTGCCGTTGACGGACGCGCAGTGGGCGCGGAATAGCCGTTGTGGCCGGGGCGGGCGGCGGCGCGACAGTTGGGCGCCGGCGACCTCGGCGCCCGCCTGCGCGCCGCCGGCCGCACCGCCCGGGCCGTCGAACTCCAGGCCACGCTCGCCGACCGTTCCACCGCCACCCGCTCGCTCACCCTGCCCGAACCCACCGGCCACAGCCCGGCCCTGCGCGACGCCCTCTACACCCTCCACACCCGCCTGGGCCTGCAGCGCGCCCGGGTCCGCGCCCTGACCGCCCGTGCCGGCGACCTGCGCGACGCACGCACCACCGGCACCCAGCTGACCTTCGACCGGCCCACCGAGAGCGCCCGCGCCCTGGAGCCCGTCCTCGACCGCGCCGCCGCCCGCTTCGGCACCGGCGCCCTGCTCCCCGCCGCCCTCGCGCCTGGCCGCCGCGCTGTCGGCGCTGTCGGCGCCGGCGAATACCCTGGCCGCAGCCGTGGAAAGTTCGTGGACGCCGGACGGCCCCCGGCCTAGAACACCGCACCGACACGACCACCAGGGCCAGGAGAGCACCGTGCGCCAGGACACCAGCACCCCCGACACCCCGCTCCCCGGCCGCCCGCCCCCGCGACCCGGGCCTGACCGCCCGCCAGCGCCAGGTCGTCGACGCCATCGCCGACTCCGTCCGCCGCCGCGGCTACCCTCCCTCCATGCGCGAGATCGCCGAAGCCGTCGGCCTCGCCTCCACCTCCTCCGTCGCCCACCAACTCCGCGCCCTGGAACGCAAGGGCGTCGTCCACCGCGACCCGCGCCGCCCCCGCGCCTACACCCTCTCCGCCCACCGCCTGCGCGAACACGCCACCGGACACCTGGACACCGCCGCCGGCCCGTCGACCGTCCACGTGCCGCTCGTGGGCCGGATCGCCGCCGGCGGCCCGATCCTCGCCGAGCAGGCCGTCGAGGACGTCCTGCCCCTGCCCCGCCAACTCGTCGGCGAGGGAGAACTGTTCGCCCTCACCGTCAAGGGCGACTCCATGACCGGCGCCGCGATCCGCGACGGCGACCTCGTCACCGTCCGCCGCCAGCCCGTCGCCGAGAACGGCGACATCGTCGCCGCCATGATCGACGGCGAAGCCACCGTCAAACGCCTCAAGCGCCAGGACGGCACCCTCTGGCTGCTCCCGCACAACCCCGACCACCGGCCCATCCCCGGCGACAACGCCACCATCCTCGGCAAGGTCGTCGCCGTCCTGCGCCGCCTGTAGCGCCGGTCAGGCGGCGTGTGCGCGAGGCGTCCATGCCGGACGTCCCGGAACCGCCGGCAACCTGGTGTTGTCCAGCGGGTCGAGCGCCCGCCCGGCGCGCCCTTCGCAACGCCGCAGCGCCGCCGTGGTGAGTGCGTTCGGCAGGGCGATCAGGGCCATGCGCGTCCAGGTGCCCTCGCGCTCGGGGTGCTTGGCGAAGTGCTCGCGCAGCCGGGTGGCGAGGGCCGGATCGGTGCGGTGGATGCTGCCGACGTACCGGACGGTGAAGTCGTGGTCGCACGGCACGTAGACGCCGGTGCGCACGTTCGCCCACCGGCGGCCGTCGAGCACCTCGGTGATGGGCACCACCATGGGCAGCAGCCAGCCGCGCTCGACCCCGCCGGTGGCGCTCTCGGCGCGCATGAGCTGGTCGAGGTGGTCGGCGATGTCGGCGGTCAGCACCACGGGGCGGCGGCTCACTGCTCCTCCTCCCGGTCGGCGCTGGCCAGACGGGTGGCGAGGCCGCGGATGCCGTGGATCGTCTCCCAGGATTCGAGCCTTTTGACCGCTGCGGTCAGGCCCGGGATGATCTCTCCGCGCGGGTCCTTCCAGCCCCGCTCCTCGATGATGGCGGCCGGCGCGCCGTCCTCGCGGCGCCCGAACATGGTGTTCAGGCGGGTGGTGACAGCCTCGGCCTCGTCGCGCAGCTTGTCGGTGTCCTCGGCGAGCTGGGTGGCAGCCGACTGGTCGGTGCGCACGGGCAGCTTGCTGAAGGCGATCGCGCGCAGCGCCACGGGAGTCATCCGCTCTTCGTCCGTGGGTGCGATGGAGTGGTCGAAGGCCCCCCGGCCGTCGTCGACCGTGCGGACGGCGAAGCCCCTGCGGCCGTCGAAGACGGCCTGGACGAGCTGTTCGAGGCCGTGAGGGGTCCTGAGCAGCCTGCCGATGATTGCGGCGGGCTCGTTGGCGTTGCCCTTGCCCGCCCCGTGCTCGCTGCGCCCCAGCAGGACGCTCCCGCCGGCACCGCAGGTCAGGTAGAAGGCCGCGCGCAGGGCGACATGGCGGGTGGCCGGGCCGGCCCCGGACTCCGTGCCGGTGCGCGATTCCTTTACCTCTGCGCGGGCGTCTGCGGCGATCTTTTCGAAGGGGCGCGGGTCAACGGGGAGGTCTCGCAGCAGGCGTCCGCGCAGAGCCCGCTCCAGAGCCGAGATCAGGCCGGGGCGCGCCGTGTCGAGCGGCAGGGCCCGGCCGATGAGGTAGGCGGCGATGTGACTGCGGGCGTCGGTGCGCTCCTTGCCGGAGACGTCGAGCGCCGAATCCTCGCCGGGCGCCGCGGAAGACTTCTGCTCCGACACGCCGCGGCTGCGCAGCGCGGCGGTGATGACCTTGTCGTTGGGGTGCCCGGGGTTGAGCATGACGCTGGCGGCGACGAGGGCGACCACGTCGTCGGGGTGGATGCCGGCGGGCAGGGTCGTGGGGGTCGGGTCGTTGATCCAGCCGCGGACCTCCGTCCCGGTGGTACCGGGCAGGGTGGCGAGCAGGCCCTTGCCGTGGAGGCGGTTCAGGACGGCTTCGGCGCGGATCTGCCAGCGGGAGTCGGCGCTGAACTCGGTGGGGCGGTCGATGTGCTGCTGGGCGACGACGCGTCGGCGGGCCTCGTCGAGGGGCGCTCCCTGCACGGACAGGACGATCTTGGTGGCGGGCATCACGGCCCGCACCAGCAGGTTCTCCTCGGCCTCGGAGAGCGGGGCGCCGCTGTCGACCTTCCCGGCCACCGACAGCAGCGCGGCGCGGTGCTTGTGCAGCGGGTGTGCGCGCAATTCGTAGGTGGTCGTCGGGACCGTGCCCAGGGCCTTCAGGACGTCGATGTACTTGATGCCCTGGGCCGTCTGCGCGAAGTAGGTCCGGCCGTAGCAGTCGGTGGTGTCGAAGCCGCCGGTCCACGGTTCGCCGGGGAAGCCGATCAGCAGGGGGAAGACGATGCCCCCGGTGTGGATACCGTTCGCCGCGATGTCGGGCCCGTAGCGGTTCTCCCGCTCGATCTCGTCGTCGATCTTGCGGATCTCGGCGTGGAAGAACGTCTCCGCCTCCTGCAGAGTGCCGTGCTCGCGCAGGTCCAGGATGCAGGCGGTGCCGACGGAGTTCGTGGTGTACCGGGGGAGGCTGAACTTGCGGGCCGCGCGCTGGTCCTCCACCCGCAGGTTCTCCGGGGCCCGCAGCAGGCCGGCCACCAGCAGGTCGAGGGTCAGGCAGTCGCCGACGACACCGGTGGTGAGGATCTCCCGGCGCAGCCGGGAGGACTTGAGCCTCTCGACGGCCTCCTGCGGATCGGCGATGACCAGCGCGGCGGTGGAGGCGATCTCCAGGGGCAGCCCGCGGGCGACCAGATGGTCGCGGACGGTCCGGTACTGGGGCCAGGACAAGGGGGCGATCTGGGAGGCGCGGGTGCGCAGTTCCAAGGCGCGCGCGGCCGGTGCCGCCGAGGCTGCGGGGGTTTCGTTCATGGCAGGGCCTTTCGGGGCGGGGCGTGCGGGTCGAGCACGCCCGGTGAGGGCGTGCGATCAACGCACGGGGCCAGGCCCCGGGCGTTTCCGGCTTCGCGGTCCCGACAAGCCGTCGGGCCGGTGGACGGAGCGCGCGCGGGAGCGGTCCCTGGATTTCGGCAGCCACGGCAGGGCCGTGCGGTACTCGCCATGCGTGACGCAACGTCATGCGGAGGCGCTCAGGAAGCTCCCGGCGAACCATCGCCAGAGCAGCAAAGTATCAACTCCGCCTGGGCCAACTCGCATCGCTCGCAAATAACTTGACGCTCAATCAGAATCTGCGGTAGATGGCCTGCACCGGACGGTTGGCACATCCGCTATCTGGGAGCTGATCGGCTTTAGGGCCTTCGATGCGTTGGACGTCGATCTACCGGGGGCCCGGCCCGGGCACCCGGGGCGAGGCCGGGTCGCGTCCGGGCGTTCGGTTCGGCGGCGGGGACGGTGGCGTGCCAGGTGCCGCGGCGCAGGTGGAGGGTGCCGTCGGGGTCGGCTTCGGCGGTGGCGCCGTAGGCGGGCAGGCGGCCGTGGGTCAGCCAGTGGTGCCGGATGGTGTCCAGTTCGTCCCACAGCCGGCGCGGACCGCCCTGGTGGACGAGTGCCGGTTCGCCGGCCGGGGCGGTGGCGCGGGCCCACGACCCGTCGGGGTGGACCATCACCGCGGTGCGCACGCCCTGTTCCTCGGTGCAGTCGTGCCGGACGCCGGGGACGGCCAGGGCGTAGGCGCTCATGAGTTCCCAGGACTGCTGGACGTCGACCACGGGGTAGCGGCTGGAGGTGACGTCGCCCTCTGCCGTCCAGGCGTGGCGGGTGCTGGTCGGCGGGGGGTAGTTGTCGCCGTGCCGGGCGTGCATGAATCCGGCGCGCTCGGGGGTCACCATGCCGGTGGCGCTGCCGTCGGCCCGCACGTCGAGGGCGATCACCAGGCCGGTGTCGGCGAGGTTGGTGACCAGCCGTCCGCCGGGGCGCAGGGCGGCCAGCCAGGAGCCGGGGATGCCGGGCAGGGCGACGGTGGCCACGATCCGGTCGAAGGTGCCGGGCAGCGGCCCGGTGAGGTCGCAGGTGTGCAGGGCGGGGCGGTGGCCGAGCCGGTCCAGGCGTTCGCGGGCCGCCTCGCCGAGGTAGGGGTCGACGTCCACCGAGGTGACCTTCTCCTCGCCCAGGCGGGCGGCCAGCAGGGCGGTGCCGTAGCCGGTGCCGGTCACGCACAGGGTCTCGCAGGTGTCGGTGAGCAGGGCGTGCCGGTACATCGCCACCACCAGGGTGGGCAGGGTGCTGCTGGAGGTCGGCAGGCCCTCCGGATGGTCGGCGGGGTCGGCGTGGTCGGCGTGCAGCGGGCCCACCCGGGTCACCAGCGTGTGGTCGGTGTAGGCGGCCGACAGCCACCGCTGCTCGTCCGCGGCGCCTTCGCGCAGCGTCCAGCCGGTGTCGGGGAGGTGCCGCCACCACCGGGGCACGAACACGTGCCGGGGTGTTCGGGCGAGCGGTTGCGCCCAGCGGGAGGCGGGGTGCACGACGGCGGCCGACAGCGCCGCCGCACGAGGTCGCCAGTCGTCCATGGCAGGGTCAGCCCCTTTACTCGGTCACGGCCGGTTCAGTACGCCGGGCCGCACGCCTCGGTCTCGGCCGGCGCGCAGTCGCTGCCGTCCTGGTTCGGGTTGCACGCGGTGGCACCGCGTCCTCCCGGTCCTGCCGGGCGGGGGATCGACGCGGCGAGCTCCGCCCACTGCGGGCCCGCGAGGATCTGCGCCAGCGGGGCACAGCGCACGTTGCCCGCGCTCATCATCGTGCCCGACATGACGCAGGCGGCGACCGAGCCGTCCGGCAGGACGGCGGCGCGGCCGCGGGCGCAGTGCCCGCACAACTCCTCCCGGCCGCCCGGACCCGGGCCGTCGGGGGCGGCGCGCCCGATGGCGCGGACCGGGTCGACGCGGACGTCGGTGACGCCGAGCGCATGCAGCTCGGCCACGGCCTGCTCGACGCGCTGGCCTTCCAGGACGTGGACGACGGCGGCACGCACCGGGATGCCGTCGGCCATGGCGCGGGCGATGTTGGCCCGGGTGCGGGTGTACGAGCCGCGGTGGCGGGTGATGGCTTCGTGCTCGTCGGCCCGGTCGCTGTAGTAGCTGGTCGCCAGCATCACGCCGGGCCGCCGCAGCACCGGCCACAGGGCGGCGCGTACGTGGATGAGGTTGGAGAACACCTCCACCCGCATCCCGTGTGCGAGGGCCAGGTCGAGGAGGTCGGGGAGTTCGGGGTGCAGGGTCGGCTCACCTCCGATGAACTGCACCTGCCGGGCGCCCGCGGCTGCGGCCTGCAGGACGACGGAGCGCCAGTCGTCCCCGCTCATCTGCCCGTGCCCGCCCGCTGGGCCGGAGTTGTTGTAGCAAGTCGTGCAGTTGGCCTGGCAGGCCCGGGTGAGGTCGAGGACGATGCTCCGCAGCGGAGCACCGGCCCCGCCCGGGGCCGGTGCCGGGGTGTTCGACTGTCACGGTCATGGGCGGTGGCCCTTCCGGAAGGGGAGTCCGGTTCGCCGACCGGACGCGGGGCGGGGGAAGGTGCGTACCGAAGGCCGACTCCACGGTACCGAGCGCCTGCAGACGGCGGGCGGGGAACGGGAAACCGACCTCGCGCTCCGCCGGGCTCCGGCCGCTTGCGCAGGACCCGGAGAGCACCGGCGTGATGGCCGGTACGAGAGTGTCACTGACCGCTCGTCATTTCGCGGCCGTGGAGGCGCGAGCGCGTGAGCCAATGTTCGAATGCAGCTCGAACGAAAGCGCTTGAATTCAAGCGCTCTCGTTCGAAGACCGTTCGACTTCTGGGGCTTGCTCCGGAGTGCTGCCGAGCTCTGGGTCTTGTGGGATGGAGCTGGCTCAGCCCGCGAGCAGGAGCTCCCTGGCGCAGGCAGGCGAGCGCCGAGGCATGGCCCAGTGCGCCGGGGTTGCTGACACGGCTGCCGATGATGACAGGTTTGACGACTTGTCAGGTAAGTTTCATGCAGACCATCACCCGACGGCGACGGGTAGAGCAACCCGGGGTATACCCGCCAGCCTCGTTCCTTCGGGTGAACTCCGCCCAACCCGGTACGAGGCCGCAGCCGGGCTGAGACGATGGCTGCCATGACAGACCTGCGACTCGACGCGCCCGAGCTCCCAGCCCTGATCGCCATCCAGCAGCGCACGGGCCTCGCCGACGAGATGTGGCGCGAGATCGCCCCGCTGCTCGCCGAAGAAGGCATCACCGAGGAATCCGACCCGACCGACCTTCCGACCCTCCAGGCCGCCCTGGATCGCGCGGTCGCCCGGTACAACGCCGCGTTGTTCACCCCCACGGGGAAGACCCGCAGCCTCGCCGCCCACCTGCTGCGCCAAGTCGTCACCGCCGTGGCCGGTGGGGAGACCGCGCACGCCGCCCGCCTCCTTGACTCGCTCGGCCCCGATCCGACCCCGCAGCGCCCGTTCACCGGCGCGCACGCGGCGGGCTTGGCCATGCTGCTGCTGGACAACTGGTCCACCGGACCCGCCGGTATCCCGGCCGGGCTGCTGATGGGCACCGTGCTTCCGGCCGGCCACTGGCGGGGCGAACGAGCCGCGACCGACATCCTGGCCCTGGGCCGCAAGGGCCGCGCCCACCACTCGGTGCAGAAGCTCGTCATCAAGCACGGCGGCCTCCACGTCACCGACGGCGCCGCCCTGGCCCTGGCCGCCACCGTCATCACCTGGGCCGAGCGCACCGCCACCCCGGCCACCGATGTCGCCGAGAACGCTATCGGCTGATCCTGGAAGCACCGAAGGCCGCTGCCTCGCAGAATGGCGGACCTCCTGTGCGCGCCGCGTCGGCTACCCAAGCGCCAGGCCGTGCTCGGCGAGGGCGGCGAACCGGTGCTCGGTCAGCGAAGCCGCCACCTCTTGATGTTGCTGGTCCAGGAGCCGGGCCTGATCTCGATGCGCTCGACGCTCTCGGTCCTGTCCGCGCCCGGCACCGCCCGCTCCGGTACCTCGACGTGTCCGTGCGGCACCGGCCGAGTTCCTTCCCGGGCGCTCCACTGCCCGGGCGCCGCCACCCCGAGCACGAACCGCTCGGCCTGCGACACCATCGCCTTCTTCGCTGCGGCCTTCTCGGCGGCTTCGCCGGCGAGAACCCGCTTGCCGTCACGGGTACGCGCCTCGGTCATCCCGTAGCAGCTCCCTGCCATCCCCGTCCCTCGGCCCTGATCGGTTCCGCAGACCGTCCGTACCTCGATCATGCCGAACCCGTGCGGCGGCCGGGGCGATTCGCCGGAGCCCGGCGGGCTGCGCCCCACGGGTATCCGATAGTGCACGACCGCGGCGAGGGCAGACTTCTGCCCTACTTCTTACGTTCTCGGGCGCGCCGGGGCGGCGCTCTGGCACACCTGGAACTGTCAGCACTCAGGCGCGCTGCGCCGGCAGAAGGGACTCTCCGTGTCACATACCCAGCCTCCACCCGCAGTTCGGCAGATGCTGGCCCTGGCCGATTGGGCCGGCCGGGGCCAGCCGCTGACAGCGCGGGGGCAACTGCGCCGCGCCGACACGCAGAACCTGGTCGAGCTGCTGGACACCGACGAAGGACACCTGTCCCTCCAGCTCGAATGGGCACGCTGCATCGACCTGCTGCGCACCGACGGCGCCCGGATCGGCCTGGGCTCCTCCGCGGCTCGCCTGCGCGAAGACCCTCAGGCCCTGCGCAAGGTCCTGTTCGCCACCGTGCCCCGGTTGCGGGGTATCCGAGCCGGCTGGGCAATCGTGCGCCTCAACCTGGAAGGGGCGGACGACTTCAGCGCCGGCCTCGTCGAACTGTGGCGGCGCCTGCGTACCGGGCCGCTCACCGAGGCGGACGCCGTCCAGACGGTGTGGAGCGCGCTCACGGGCCGGTACCGGCTGGAGATGGACCCGCCCCCGTCCCTGGCCACCTGGAAGAAGGTGGTCGGCCAGGACGTCGTCACGACGCTCGGCCTGTACAGGGAAGTGGACGCCGTCCAGCGCAAGGGAACACGGTTCGAGCTGACGCCCTACGGGCACCAGCGGGCGGTGAACACGGTCCGCGACCACGACCTCGATCGTCGCAAGCTCGGCGAAGCCTTCATCCAGGAGGAAGTCCGCGCGCAGACCTTCCACCCCGACGGAGCCGTCACCACCGAACTCGCGCCCGCGGTGTGGACGCTGGCCCATCGCGGTTACAGCGGCTCGGGCCGACTCGACATCTGGACCTACACCAGCCGCAAGAGCGCCCTGAAGGCCGGTGCGGACCTCGCCATGGCCTGCGGCATGGACGAGAACGCCAAGGCCCGCTCGCTCTACACCGCCGGGCGGTACGAGGAACTGCTGAGCCTGTACGAGAGCGAGCACCCCGAGACGCACCTGATGCGGGTCCAGTCCAGCTTCCTGCAGACCCACGAGATGTAGGCGCACCCCGTCGTGCAGCAGGCGGGGCGGCACGGCAACGGTCTGTGGCAGCTCCGGCTGCCGTGCCCCGCCTGTGAACGGTGACCGGGGGACAGGTCAGCCGGATGCCCATCGGGTCCAGGACTCCGCTGTGGTGAAGGCATCGGCCGGGATTCCGGCGCGTTCCCAGGCGCCGGGGTAGACCTCGGCGTAGCGGCGCCCGTAAGCCGCTGCGAGGGCGGGCGGGTAGAGCAGCCACAGCGCCGGGACGGCGTGGAGCTCCAGCACGCCGTACGGCTCGCCGGGGTGGGTGAGGCCGCCGTGCAGGATGCCCTTTCCGTGCAGGAGGCGCTGCCGATTGCGCTGCTCCCGGATCTCGGCAGCCGGTCCTGCGGGAGCTCACCCGTACAAGCCGGTGCCCTTCCTCGACGCTCCGCGGCCACCGCGGGCGGCCCCGGCCGAGCGGATCGCGATCGCCTGGCCCGGGTTCGCCTCCAGCGCCCGCTGGTACTGTGCGTCCAGCTCCCGCTGGCTGACCCCGGAGCGCTTCCTGTTCTGCGAGGGCCGCTTGCCCACCAGCTCCTGCGCGGCCGCCATGTACGGGTTGTTGCCCGAAGGCCCGCTGGCCGGTGCCGGGCCGCTCTTCCGCTGGCCCTTCACCCGAGGCCGGGCCGCAGCAGCGGGCGCCGCCCGGGCGCCGAACGACTTCCTGCGTGCCTTCAGCGCCCGGTGCGGGTGCACCTCGGCCAGCTGCTCGCGCCGCGGCGGCGGCGAGGTACACGGCGTCCCGGCCGTCGCCCCGCACGCCGGGCAGTCCACGCCCGCGGCCTGCTCCGCGGTGAGCCGCCGCCCGATCGACGGCGTGATCCCGGGGCCGCGGCGGCTCTGCAGCCGCTGCTGGCGGGCGGCGGCGATGCGCTCCTTGTGCGTGCCCACCGTGCCGTCCGGGCCCGGACACCACTGCCCCGCCTCCGCGCCGCACTTCGGGCAACCCACCTCCAACGCCTCACCCGGCCGCACCGCCCCCTTGCCCGCGTGCGTGGGCACCACCAGCACACCGCGCACCGTCCGCCCGCCGTCCTCCCGCGGCACCGGAGTGGGCACCGGGCGAATCCGCTCGATCGGCACCGGAGCGCGACGCCGCTCCTTCGCCTTCCCCCGCGCCGCGCCGCTGGCACGCTGGGCCTTGAGACGGGCTGCGCCGTAGCGCTGGCGGTGGGGGTCGATGGACCGACCCTGCCCATCACGGCAGACGACCCCGGTGGGGGCGAGGCAGCGCGGGCAGGCCAGCTGCTCCGCGTCGCGGCGGCTGACCGGCGGTGAGGGCCGGCGCTCGACATGCGTGCCGCGCTCGTGCCACGTCTTCGCGTTCTCCACGGCGCCATCCTGACGCACCATCAGGTACGGCGACCGGCGCTTCACCTGATCGTGGTGGAACGCAGCACCCCAGTTGCGCGGAGAGGGCCCGCGCCGGACGGGTTCAGCGCCGCTTGTCGCGCGTCCAAGCGCCGATGCGGGCCTTTGGTCGGCGCGAAAGTCAGGTGGACGCTTCCGGGGTGACGCGGTACCCGTGTGGGGTCTTCACGACGAGGGGGGAGGGGTGGGTCCGGACCGCGATCCGGACCCACACCGGCTCGCGGTCACCTCCTTCGGCGACCGCCCCGTTCTGACCGGTGCATCGCGGCGAAGGCCAGGGCGCGCTCGCGTGGTGTGCATCCGCGGGTCATCCACAGCAGGACGCTGTAGCGAACGACGTCCCGGCCCAGTCGCAGACCGAGGTTGACGCCCGTCCACGGGGCGAGGGTCTCGGCCCAGTTCTCGGCCTGGTCGAGCAGCTCGTCGAGGTCCATCTCTTCCTCCTGATCGCGTTGGTCACTCCGACACGAAAGAGCGTCCTCTGCAGGGGAGTTGTGCAGAACAGCCGCATTGGCCGCCCACCGCCGATGCAAATCGCGTACGCTGCCGACCTGGTGCGATGACTGTGCGTGGTTGTTCTTCAGATGCTCCGGGGGTTGAAGAAGTGGCCAGTGAAGAACCGAAGTGGCTCCCTGCCGACTCGAACCGGCAATTGAAGTGGCCCACCGACACCGGGAACTGGGGCGAGCATCGCCTCTGGCTCCTGGAAGCGCTGATGCACTGGACCTGGCACCACGGGTACGACGGTCAACGCATGCAGAACCAGCAGCTAGCCGGATGGTGCAAGACAAGCGCATCGACGATCAGTGCCTGGATCAAGAACGGCGGCGTCGCATCGAGCGGCCTGGATTTCTGCCTCGTGGCCCAGGAGCAGTCCGGATGTCCGTCCGACTGTGAGCGCGGCTTCGGCGATCGCAGCCTCCTGAAGGAGCGCTACGAACGCGCCGACCAGGACTTCCAGGCTGGGAAGGACGGCGCGCACAGTCGTTCGAGCGGCCCCAGTTTGCTTCTCCCCGCCTATGACCGTCCCCTGAAGGACGTCGCCAGCAAGCTCTCCGCTCTGAAGAGAGCCCAGGAGGCCGTGCGGCAAGCTCTCCAGACCGTCACCGTGAACCCGTACGGCTTGCCTCTGGACCAAGTGACTCTCCAGCAGGTCCGGGTCGAGCGCGCGGCCGAGAAAGACGTGCTCAGGCACATCGACCGGCAGCTAGCAGGCACGGCACCGGGACAGGCCGCGGCCCTGATCGGCGAGCCCGGCGTCGGGAAGAGCTGCTCCCTGTGGGGGGTGTACGAGGCCCTGTTCAGGCGGACGGAGTTGTGCCTCGTCCTGCTGTCCGCTACCTCCCTTCTGGCGGGCCCAGGAGCCGAGCCGGACCTGCACCCGCACGAACTGCCCAAACTGCTGGAGGCGCACCGCGGCCAACCGGCCGCTGCCGTCGCCAGAGGGCGCACCGCTGCGCCTGTGCAGCGCCCGATCGTCCTGCTGCTGGACACCGCCGACCTGCTGCTGCACGAGACACAGAGCGCCCAGGACTTCACCGAGCTGATCACCGTCCTACGGGCCAGGAACATCGCTGTGGCGCTGGCCTGCCGGTCCGGTGAGGCAAACCTGCTCAAGCGAAGCCGAGACGGCGAGAAAGGCGAGGGCGCCTACACCTCCCTGCTCTCGAACATCCCGCTGCTCCTCTACGGAACCGGGAAGAAGCAACGTACGGAACGCGGCTGGACCCCGGACTCCGAACTCGGCCAGGCGATCGCCGCCTACGGGCGGATGTACGCACCGGCCCGGCAGGAGAATGACGGCCTCCTGCCGAGGATGAGGATGGAGCAGTCGCTGGCTGACGCGGCCGCCCGCGGGCTCCCGCTGAGCCAACTGATCCGCCACCCGCTGCATCTGCGCATGGTCTTCGACCTGTACAGCCCTCACGGCCCGAACGTGGCCGAGCTCGACGTCGCCGCGCTCTTCCGTGACTACTGGGACCGGCGGGTCGAACGTGACCTGCGCGACTCGGTAACGGGGCTCGACACGGTCGCGGGGGAGGAAGCACGGCAGCTGGGACGAGCGGCGGCCGAACTCGGCCTGGTCACGCTGTTCCGGGGGACCATCGAGTTCCACCGGGAGCATGCCCGCGACCTCCTCGCCTCCCGATGCGGTGTCCCGGCGGGTACCGCGGCCGCCTGGATCGGGCTGTTGATCCGCCGAGGTGTACTCAGTGAAGGCGTCGACGGGCGGGTGCGCTTCCACCACCAGGTCATCGGGGAGTACGCCGCGGGCCGGGGTCTCGCCCACGCCCGTGCCGGCTTG
Source organism: Kitasatospora sp. NPDC088134 (assembly GCF_044741705.1). Classification (NCBI taxonomy): domain Bacteria; kingdom Bacillati; phylum Actinomycetota; class Actinomycetes; order Kitasatosporales; family Streptomycetaceae; genus Kitasatospora; species Kitasatospora sp. NPDC088134. The sequence continues at coordinate 80,747 of NZ_JBIUTD010000020.1, forward strand.
TCTGCCACCACCCGCCGTATCACCGAGCACCCCCAGGACCTGTACCTCGCCGAGGCAGCCCGGCACGCGTTCCACTACACCGACCGGGCCCGCGCCCACGAGTCCCGGCGGTGGTATCCGCACCTGGCGGTGCTGTCCCGGGCCGCCGCCCCGGTCGCGCGTGACACCTTCCTGCGCATCGTCGCCGGCCTGCGTCACGCCCCCTCCAGCGCCGCGGTCGACATCGTCGCCGTGATCGAGGAACCGGATACCGGCGCGCTGCACGCCGAGCACTACCTGGACGCCCTTTGCGCCATCGTCAGGCCCGACGCGGACATCTGGCCAACGGTCCTGGAGACGATCTGGAACGTGGTCGGCGTTCCACTCCGCGACGACGTCATGCGCGCGGTCGCGACCCTCGTCCTGCAACAGCGTGACGCCGCCACGCGGTTCGTCTACAGCCTTCCTCCTGGCGACCTGGTCAGGCACACCCCCGCCGCGCACCTGACCGACCTGATGCATTGCGCGCACGCCTACGACGTGGACAGCGCCGCGGACGTCTCCCAGGGCGGTACCGGGCGTCCCGAGCGCACCGCCCTTGCGACCATGCAGGAGATGCTCGACGAGGCCTTCGTCGAACGTGGCGCGCCACTGGAACACGCGCTGACCTCGCTCGCCGATCTCGCCGCCCGGTGGCCGACCCAGTACAGCGGCCTGTGTAACGAACTGCCCCGGCGCATGGCGGTGGCGGACAAAATCTCCAAGGACGCCGACGGGATCATCGCCTCGGCCGCGGCCTGCTGGGCCGCCGCCCGCGCCAACGACCGCACCACCGACACCCTCAAGGCGCTGCAGGGCTGCCTCGACGAACTGGCGACCGGCAGTCCGCCCACCGGGAGCCTGCACGTCGTTCTGCACGGCGTGGCGACGGCCCTGTGCCGTCCGGACGCGCACCCGGCCCCGCGGCTCCTGCGTTCCGCCTTGGACGATGCGACCGCCCTCGCCGTCGACGACAGCGCCGGCCGGACCGTGGCCCGCTACTTCCTGCGCCCGCTACTCCTCGCCGGTGACGCGCCCGCCGGTCTCACCGCACGCAAGTGGTGCCAGGACCTGGCCGACCCCCGGAAGGCCGGCCAGGACCCACGGCGTCCCGGCACCGTGCTGGCCCTCACCGCCCTGGGCACCCTCGGAGGCCGACGCCTGCCCGGGGCCGTAGTGGCTGCGTGCCTGCCCGACGATCCCCGTTCGGCCCGTCCACGTACTGCGACGCTCCTCCCGTGGATCAGCCCTCCCTGGGACGCCGACCTGACCGTCGCCGCCGCAGCCGGCGGGCACCACCTCGCCACCCGCGCGCTCGCCCTTCTCGCCGAAGGGACGGAACACAAGGCCCCCGAATCGCCGGTACCGGAGCAGTCCGAAGCGGCGCAGCCCGAGCACGCACAGTCCAAGGATGCCTCCAACCCGGGCAAGGGCCGCCGACGCGGCAAACAACCCCGAAAGCACCTGATACCGCCCCGTGATGAGGTCGTCGCCCGCGTGCCGGAAGCACCTGGGCTGCTCCTGCCCTGGCTCCTGCGAGACGCCGAGCAGCGCAAGGACGCCGACGCCCTCATCGGCTTCGTCCGGGCAAAGGAACAGCTGCCCGTTGGGCATCATGACGAGCTGACCAGCATCGCCGCGCACCTGACGGCACAGGGTGGCCACCAGGCGATCGCCGCCGCGCACCGGCTGACCGCACGCATGATCAGCTGCGGCACGGCGCCCCTGGGAAGCCCCGAGGATGTCGTGCAGCAGATCAAGGCGCTGAACACAAGCGCCACGGCGCAAACCGAGCTGCTCACGGCGGTCACCCGAGCCGTCACAGTGGGTCTCGCGTCGTGGGACCTGTCTGCCGCACGCCAGGTGCTGGCACCTCACCTGGACGCCGTGGTCGACCGGGCCGTGACCACGGCCGCCACGGTCGCCGATCCGGGGATCGGCCACGAGGCCTACATGCTGGCCGGGTACGCGGCGCAGCTGCTGCGGGCCCGACTGGCTGTCCTCGATGCCCGGAGGAGAGTGGCCGAAGGCGCCAACGACCTCGGCCTCGAACAGGTCGAGGCTCTGGTCTTCCTTCCTGCAGAGCTGTGTCTGCTGCCCGGCCACAGCTTGACGAGGCCGGGCAGCGTGTGGCCCCGCCGCTTCGACACCGTCCCCCGGCTGTGCGTCGACCTCCACGAGGCCGGGCACCGGCAGCACGCCGAGCGGCTGTTGGAGCGGGCAGTTACCGTGGCGACCGAGCAGTCCGGTCCCTCTGCCCGCTGGCGACACGCCGGATGGAACCCTTGGCGCTCCTACTTGCGCCTTCTCGTCGGCGAACGCTCCCGGCTGTACGACCTACTCATCGAGTACGGACCCCGGGACCATCAACTCACCCGACATCTCCTGGAAGTCGCGGGCCAGACTGTGACTGACATCTCCGCCGAACTGCACAGGCTGCTCACGGACCCGACCTGGCCCGCGGAACTGCGCGACGCCGCTCGGCGCACCGCGTCCTGGGCCGGCCGCGACGGTGCCAACCTCCGCTGGGAGACGCTCTACGAGGACACCACGGCGTCCTGAGCAGTTCGGCCGCGCACTGGCGGTTGCTCCCTCCTGCTGTTCTGCTTCTGCCGGACGGTCGGCAGGTCGGCAGGGTGCGTTCAGCCGGGCTGCCCGGGTCGGCCGGTGGTTACGGCAGGGTCCAGATTTCGGGGTCTCGCTTGCCGGCGAGCGCGTCCAGGAGGTCGTCCTCGGAGACCTGAAGGACGGGTGCGCAGCGGATGAGCTGGGAGGGGAAGGGCGGTTCGCGGCCGTCGCGGAGCCGGCTGCCGCAGCAGCGCCGGCGCAGCCCGAGCCCGGCTGCCGCTCCCGGCCGAGCAGGCTCGACCGAAGGTGCGGGGGCTGCACAGCCGGTACTCGCCACAGCACCACAGGGCCCTGATGGTCTGTCACCATGGTTCCTGGACAGCCAGCTGCCCAGCGGCGGCCGTCGGCCGCGTGATGGCCGACCAACTTCTCCCCGCGCTCGCGGGGTCGCTTCGACGTGCTCTCGTGCGTGTTCTCCCTGCATGGTGCAGGGCTCCACCCGGGCTTCGCCGCGGGTGTGCACCCCTGTCACCGTCCGCGAGGAGTTGTCGATGTTCAAGAGCACCGCCACCGGGCAGATTGTTGCCTCCGTCACCACGGCGTTCCCCGGGCTGCGGCAGGTCGCGCCTCCCGCGTGGGGCTCCGGGCCTGCCGCAGTGCAGATCGACCGGGACCTGACCGCCCGCTACAGCTGCGGCCAGTTCACCGTGCACGTGAGGGTCGGTCAGGCCGACCACCTCAGCGGCGATCCGGACGACGAGAGCCTGCAGCGGCGAATCGACGCCCATGCCGACATGACGATGCCCACGCTGCTCCCGGTCGAGTTGCCGGCCGGCGAGTGGGTGGTGCCGACCCCTGCGGCACGGGTGCACTACCCGGTGGCGTGCATCGCGGCGACCGACGCTCTGACCGCCCCCGCGTTCGCCGATGCGGTGCTCGCGGTGGTGGCCCAGGCCCTCCACTACGCCACCGCCGCCGCGGGGCAGGCCGCGCAGGCCGCCGCCGACCTGGTCGAGGAAGCCGGGTGGGCGGCCGAGTGCCCGTCCGAACAGCGGGTGGCCGTCTACGTGCGGGAGCGGGGCCGGGAGCGCGACCGTGCCCGCCACGAGCTGCAGCAGGCCGCGCGCGAGGCGCGCTGGGCAGCGGTCAAGGACGAGTTCGGCGACGTGCCTGCGGAGGAGACCGGGAGCGGGCTCTCCGACGAGCTCGCGGAGGAGGACGAGTTCGGGGAGGAGATCGGGAGCGGGTTCTGCGACGACGAGCCGCCGGTGGGGTAGCCCGGGACTGCTGCTCCGGGAATCTGGCACCGACGGCCTCCGGGGGCGCTTCGCCGGGTCCGGAAGCGGCTTGGGCCGGTGGTGCCGGCCTGGTTGAGGATGCTGACTCTGTCCGCGCGCTGTGCGTGCTGTCCGGGGCCGAGGCCCGGCAGGACGGAATCGGCGATCGCTGCGGCTGCGAACTGTGCCGGAGGTACAGGCCGGGCGGCCCGAAAGGGGAGGGGAGGAGGAAACGCCGGTGCCGGGCCGCGCTGTCGGCGCGGCCCGGCACGGTGAGCGGGTTGCGGGTCAGTCCCAGCCGTCGAAGAAGACCGCGAGGGGGTCATGGGCGGTCGTCGCGGGTTCGTGGGGGAGCGGGACGGTGGTGGCGGTGACGGGGCGGGCGCGCAGGCGGCGCTGGTGGTAGTCGAGGGGGTGGTCGCCGCTGTGGTGGGTGGGGCGCTGTCCGGGGCGGGTGTCGGTGTGGACGGGCAGGGTGTGCGGCCGGCCGTGGCGGTGCCGGTACCAGGGCGCGGCCTGCCAGGGGGTTACCTCCAGGGCTTCTTCCAGGTCGAGGTCGTGGCGGATGTCGAGGAGGACGGGGCGGCTGGGCACGCAGGAGCGGCGGCCGAGGGCGGGCGCGTAGACGGGGTTGCGCAGCGCGTCGGCTATGGCGCCGATGTGCTCGCGGTCGCCTTCGACGGCGGCGGTGAACACCGCGTCGGCGAGGTAGTAGCGGTCGGAGACGGTGCGGTTGCGGTTGCGGCCGGGGGCGGTGTGGAAGTCGCGCAGCAGGGTGCCGGGCTGGTCGGCGCGGACCCCGAAGCGCAGTTCGGCGAGGCGGGCCAGGCCGGCGGTGTCGGTGCGGGCCAGGCCCTGGGCGGCGCCGAGCAGGCCGACGACGGCGGACTTGGTGGGCATGGGCTGGGTGTCGCGGCGGCCGGTGGTGGTGGCAGCGCCCCAGGACTGCATGGGCCCGGCGAGGACGAGGAGCAGGGTGCTCACGCGGCGGCTCCGGCGAGGTGTCCGGTCGCGGCGGCGGTCGCGGCACCGGCCAGCTCCTCCAGGGTCGCCATCCGCGTGCCGAGCGGCTCGGCCGGTTCGGTGGCGGAGCCGACGCGCAGCAGCCAGGAGGCCACGAGGCCGCCGTAGGCGGCGTCCCGCTCGGCGGCGTGCTCCGCCAGCGCCTGGCAGGCCGGGCGGATGTGGCCGCCGGCGGCGGGGTGGACGGGCTCCTCGAACGCCGCAGCGTAGGAGGCCGGTTCGGTGCGCAGCTGGGCGAGGACGAGTTCGGGCTTGGTGTGGGGGGCGGTGCCGCTGTTCTGGCCGGCGGGCATGGAGGAGGTGAAGGCGGTGATCCAGGCGGCGACGGCGCGCTCCAGCGGGGTGCGCCCTTCGGTGTGCTCGGGCAGGCGTCCGAGGTTGGCGGCGAGGGCGTCGAGGTTGAGGCTGGCGTAGCGGTAGAAGGTCGAGCTGTTGAAGCCGCGGGTGCCGATCATGGTCGCGGAGGCCGCGCGGGAGAGGTCGTCGAGGGCGGTGAAGTAGTCGATCTCCTGCTCCAGGGCGTGGACGCCGATGGCCTGGGCGACCTGGACCGCGGCGTCGACGTTCAGCTCGGGGGTCTCGGCGACCATGCGGCCGAACAGGGCGACGTCGACGGAGTGGGCGGTGGAGGCGAGGTGCTGGGCGCGCTGGAGGTGGGTCTTGTGCTTGAAGAACGCGGCCGGGTCGGCGGCGGCTTCGGCGGCCAGCGCGGCCAGGGCGTCGAGCTGCGCGGCGGACAGGAACGCCAGCGCCTTGGCGGTGGGCAGCTCGGTGCCACTCGCGCCGGAGCGCTTGGGCTTGTCCAGGGTGATTCCGGCGGCGGTGACCGTGTGCTGGGCGGCCAGCGCGCGAGCGTCGGCGCCGAGGGCGGGGGCGAGGAGGGCCAGGCGGTCGGCGACGGCGGCGGCCAGGTGCACGGTGCGCACGCCGAGCTCGGCGGGGTCCAGGAGCTGGGCGAAGTAGGTGCGGGTGGCGCGCTTCCAGGCCTGGCTGGAGACGCGGGCGCGCTCGACGCCGCCGAACTGGGCGGTCTTGGGGGCGTCGGTGTCGTCCCGGTTCACGCCGTGGGAGGGCAGGGTGTGCAGCAGGTGCAGGTCGAGGAAGCGGGCGCGGCGGCGGTCGGCGGCGGTGTTCACGGGATGTCCTTCGCGGTGGTGGCGATGACGGCGGCGTCGGTGTCGGGGTCGGTGGTGTCCGGCCGGGGGGCCGGGCGGGTCTCGAAGAAGCTGGTGCTCCAGCGGCGCTGGACCTCGCGGCGGCCCCCGGGAAGGCGCCAGCGGGTGAGCTGGACGGCCAACTCGGCGTAGTCGAGCGGCACGCCGCCCTCGCGCAGGCAGCGGACCAGGGGGCGCAGCACGGTGGTCGGCAGGCCGACGGGGGCCATGCGGGTGAGCTGGGTGAAGCGCGGGGTGATCGAGGCGCTGCCGGTGGTGTGGACGAGGCGGCTCAGGGCACCGCCGAGGTCGAGGGAGGTGCCGGTGCGCCCGGGGCGGGGGGTGCGGTGCATCCGCTCTCGCTGGGACTGCTGGTGGTGGGCCCACAGCACGAGTGCGGTGCAGGCCGCGTCCAGGGCACAGCGGCGCGGGTCGTCGGCGGGCGCGGTGTCGGGGGGAAGGAGCGGGTCGAGTTCGAGGTAGGACCAGGCGGTGGGGGACAGGACGCCGTCGTTGCCGGTGCGGCGCAGGTGGGCGAGGGCGGCGCCGTCGGGGGCGTCGGCGAGGTAGCGGTTCAGCAGGCGGTCGATCTCGGTGCCGGTGGTGCGGCGGACCAGGTCGAGGTCGGGGTCGGGGCGCAGGGGTTGCACGCGGTTCCCTTCTTCTAGGCGGTGGTGAGCTGGTGGACGGCGGCGGCCTGCGTGAGCGGGGTGGAGCCGAGGTTGCGGGCGATGCGCTGGTGGAGGGCGTCGTTCAGGGCCGTCTCGAAGGCGGGGCGGTCCAGGTCGTGCAGGTAGTGGTCCCAGGCGGCGCGGACGCCGGGGTCGGCGGCCAGGTCGACGCGGTCGCCGCCGGGCAGGCGGGCGTCTTCGGCGAGCTTGTGGATGCGGTGGCGCAGCCCTGCGGCGCGGCGGGCGGTGGCGAGCAGTTGGTCGCGGACGGCCGCGTCGGCCAGGTGCGCGGCCGGTCCCAGGGGCAGCAGGGGCGCGAGGACGGCGCTGATCGCGGCGCGGTGGGCGGTGGTGTGCTCGACGCGGTGGAAGCGCACCGCGAGGAGCGCTTCGGGGTCGACGGTGCCGCGCTCGCAGGCGTCGACCAGATGCGCGAGCACCGGCGCGGCGGCGGTGCGGTCGGTACCGGGCAGCGCCAGGACGGCGGCCCACGGCGCTTCGAAGCCGCGGTCGCGGCCCCGGCCGTCGCGCCCGCGCAGGTCGAAGCGGGCCCCGCTGGGGGAGGTGGCCGCGCACGGGTCCGCGGCGCGTACGGCCGCACCCGGGTCGGCGGTGCGGTCCCCGTCGTGCAGGGCCAGCGCGGCGACGTGGCCGCCGTCGTCCGGCAGCAACCGCACTCGGCGGGTGGGCCAGGTCCGCAGATCGAGCCGCCCGGCGGGCTCCCGCTCCCGCCCGGCCGCCGGGGTGGGCGGCTGCTCCCAGGCCGGCCGGTCGCCCCCGGCGCGCGGTGCGGGCGGGTTCATCAGCAGCAGCACCTCCTTCAGGAAGGCGCCTTCCGGTTCGACCACCGCGTGGGTGGCGCAGCTGAGCATGCCCGGGTGGGACCCATACACCTTGCCGCCCTTGGTCCGCGGGTCATCTGGGTGGCCGGACTGGATACCGCCGGGGTGGACGCCCTGCAGCACGAGCAGGGCGAGCGCCGCCTCGGCCGGGGCGAGCGGCCGGGCCGGACCGAGCTGCGCCCAGTCGAAGTGCGTCGAGGCCGTGCCGGACCAGGAGCTGGCCCGCAGCGCGTGGCTGTCCCGGTTCGCCGCGGTGAGCCGGGCGCACTGCCCGAAGGGCCGCTCGGGGTGGAACAGGTCGAAGGAGTCGCGGTGCCGCTCCAGGTAGGCGGCGATCGCCGCGCCGTCCAGGGTCGGGCTGCGCCACTGCTCGTCCCACCGGGCGGTGGAGTCGGCGTCGGCGGCGGCTTCCAGGACGGCGGCCAGCAGGCGCAGCAGCACGGTGCGCTCGGTGGGGTCGGTGGTGGCCAGTTGCAGGCGGTGGGCGTGGGTGAGGGCGTCGGCGATGCCGACGTGGCGGTGGTCGGTGCCGTCCAGGACGGGAATCCAGGGGCGGCGGGTGAGGTCGAACGCGGGCACGGGGCCTTCTCGGGTCGTAGCCGGCAAGGGGGTTCAGGCGAAGGAGAGGAGGTAGTCGGCGTCCTCGCTCCAGCGGTCGCAGCGATGGCAGACCTTGCCGGGGATGCCGCTGCTGTCGTGGCGCTCGACGACGCCGCGGCGGGTGGCGCACTCTGCGCAGCTGCCGCGCCTGACCGGCGGCTCGGGGTCGCTCTCGTCGTCGGCGGGGCAGGCCGGCCAGTGCTCGACGGCGAAACGGTCGCCGTCGGCCGGGCGGACCAGGTGGCCGCGGCGGGCGGCGACGGGGCGCTCGCAGCGCAGGCAGCGCGGCTCGTAGCGGCGGTTGGGCCGCTGCACCTCCTCCAGCACCAGCGGCTCGGCGGCCGGGGCCTGCTCGGCGAGGGCCTTGGCGATCTGTGCCCGCACGGTGGCGCCGAGGGCGGTGGCGGCCTTGGCGAAGTTCCGCGGGCCCCAAAGGACTTCGGTGGTGCCGTCGTCCTGCACGCGGGTGAGGGTGACGGTGGCGTCCTCGGTGACGTACGGGCGGCCGGTGCGGTAGTTCCGGTCGGTGCCGGTGGCGCTCTTGTCGACGACCAGCAGCAGTGTCCCGGCCGGGCAGGCGACGGTGTCGCCCGCGTACAGCCGGGTGCCGGCCAGCGCCTGCTCGCCCTGTGCTGCGGGGTCGGTGCCCGTGGCGGCCAGGCGCCAACTGCCGGGCCGGCCGCCGTCGGGGACCGGCGGGACGGTCAACCGGACCCATCCGTCGGGGACGGGCCCGGTGGTGACGGCCCGCCGGTCGGGGGCCTGCCCCTCGGCCGCTCCGGTACTGCTGCTGTGCATGGTTGCTCCGTTCAACTCGTTTGCTCCGCAAGGCGGGTGACTGGTGCTCAGCCTGCACCTCTCGATAAAAAATCGCAACAAGTGTTGCGATTTTTTATCGGAGAGGGCATGCTGGAGACTCCGACTCTGATTACTCTCCGGGGGCAGATGAATGCAATCCGTTACCGCCATGATGGCGACTGCCACTGACAATCCGGCCGCCCCCAACCCCGGGGCCGCCGTCGTCGTCCAGGTCCCGCCCGCGGGCGCGGACACCCTCTCCTCCTGGGCCCTCCTGGTCACCGCCGTCGGCCCCGGCGCGGGAACCCGCGCCCTCACCGGCCACTGGCTCACCCCCGATTCCCTGGCCGCCCTCCCCGCCGGCGCCCTGCTGCTCACCGCCGACCAGCACCCCGGCCGCCAGTGGCGCATCACCCTGCTGCGCGCCGACCCCGACGCCGACAACGGCCTGGCCCTCCTCAAGCACTGGGCCCGCCGCACCCCGCTCGGCCGCCGGGAACTCGCCGCCGTCCGCGCCCACCTGGCCGCCGACGCCGCCGGCCACACCATCGGCGCCACCATCACCGCCAACCGGCACCCCGGCCGCTGCCACCGCTGCACCCGGCACGTGGCCGCCCGCACCGGCTGGCTCCACCGCGGACCGGACGGACACCTGCTCACCCACCGCCCCGGCGACTGCCCGCCCCCCGCCGAGACCGTCGAACCCAACACCTACCCGGGCCGGTGCCTGCTGTGCGAGGGCTGGGTCGACGCTGGCGAGGGCCGAGCCGTCCTCCTCGACCGCACCCCCGGCCCCCTCACGGCCACCCCGGCGGCCCGCCGCCCCCGCTACGCCCCCGAACACCGCACCTGCCCCGACACCCCGGCACCCGGCCCCCTCACCACCGACGACCGCTGGTGCGCCCACTGCCGCCGCCGCATCCACCCCGGCCAGGGCCACCGCCTCCCCGACCGCACCCACAGCCACACCACCTGCCCCGACCACGCCCCGGGCCCCGTCTGGCTGGTCCGCCGCCCGGCCGACGCCCCCCTCGCCCTGGGCGCCACCACCACCGTCCGCCTGCGCCCCCGCCCCGGCGAGCCGCCCGTCCCTAAGCACGCCCCCGGCGCCCGCGTCCTGGACGGGACCGGCTTCGCCGAACTCATCGCCACCGTCGAGGACGCCACCGACCCGGACGCCGACGGCCGCACCCTGGCCCTGCTGCGCCCGGCCACCTGGGACGAGGCGATCCCGCTGCTCGTGGAGCGCGCCGAACTCGACCTCGACGCCGCCCCCGTCGCCTCCACCTTCCGCGCCGTCTGGCAGCGGGAGCGGATCTGCGGCGACGCCCCGTGGCTGGCCGAGATCACCGGCCACCACCCCTCCTACGGCCTCGCGCGAACCTTCCTGCCCGCGCGGCGCGACTACGATGCGCTCCAGGACCGGTACGGATGGCGCGGCGTGCAGTACCTGTGGACGCTGCGCACCAACCGGGTCTACGAGGCCGGCTGGCCGGTGGACCCGGTCGATCCCGCCTGGCGCAGCATCCGCCGCACCGGCGCCCGGACCCGGGTCACCGCCCAGGAGCGTGCCTTCGTGCGGGTGACCGCGCAGGGCGACATCGAGCAGATCAGCAGGGAGCAGGCAGAGGCGTGGCTGAGGAACACCGCCGGGGCCGGGACGGCAGTACCGGAGGCACAGCGGTGAGCACCGTCCAGGCCCCCGACGCCGCCCCGCCCCCGCAGAACCCGGCGCTGCTCCCGGAGCCGGCCCGGCCGCTGCGGGGAGCCAAGCGGGCCACCGGCCGCAACGTGTACGAGGAGACCCTGCGCCGCGTGCGCCGCGTCTTCGCCGACTTCCCGAACTTGTACGTGAGCTTCAGCGGCGGCAAGGACTCCGGCGTGCTGCTGGAGATCGCCGCCAACGAGGCCCGGCGCCTGGGCCGCACGCTCGGCGTGCTCGTCGTCGACCTCGAAGCCGGCTACCGGGCCACCGAGACGTTCATCCGCGAGATGCTGGAGCGGCACGCCGACGTCCTCGAGCCCTACTGGGTCTGCCTGCCCCTGAACATGCGCAACGCCGTCTCCTCGATCGACCCGCAGTGGACCTGCTGGGACCCCGAGGCCCGCGAGAAGTGGGTCCGCGAGGCACCGTCCGAGGCGATCACCGACCCCGGGTTCTTCGACTTCTACGCCAAGCACACCGCCGAGAACGTCACCGTCGGCGGCGGCCGGTACATGGAGTTCGAGGAGTTCGTCCCGGCCTTCGGGCACTGGTACGCCGCCCGGCACGGGAACCGTCTCACCGCCTGCCTGGTCGGCATCCGCTCCGACGAGAGCCTCAATCGCTTCCGCACCATCGCCACCCTCAAGAAGAGCACCCACGAGGGCCTGCGGTGGACGACCCGGATCAGCGGCGGCCCCAACCTCTACAACGCCTACCCGATCTATGACTGGCAGACCCGCGACATCTGGATCTTCAACGGCCGCTTCGACGTGCCGTACAACACGATTTACGACCTGATGCACCAGGCCGGCCTGACGATCCACAGCATGAGGCTGTGTCAGCCCTACGGCGACGACCAGAAACTGGGGCTGTGGCTCTACCACATCCTGGAGCCCCGTACCTGGAGCCGCGTCGTCGCCCGGGTCAGCGGCGCGAACTTCGGCGCCAAGTACTCCACGAAGACCGGCAACATCAGCGGGCGGATCACCATCACCTGCCCCGACGGCATGACCTGGCTCAGCTACGCCCAGTACCTGCTGAACACGATGCCCGAGCAGACGGCCGAGCACTTCCGCAACAAGATCGCCCGCTTCATCTTCTGGTACTCCACCCGCGGCTACCCCGACGGCATCCCCGACGACGGTCCGATGAACAAGCAGACGCCGTCGTGGAAGCGCGTCTGCAAGGTCCTGCTCAGCTACGACTACTGGTGCAAGGAGTTCGCGATGGCCCCGCCCGCCAACGCCAACTCGTACAAGAAGTACTTGGACCAGATGGCCGCCAAACGACAGGAGTGGAAATTCGATGGCACCCTCTGACCGGCGCGCGGCCGTGGAGCTGACCGTCCGCACCAACGCCGACCCGGACTTCTACCAGGTCATGGGCCCGCACCTGGCCTCCCGCACTGTCAACAAGGCGCTCGGCGGCCCGCCGTGGGACGAGGACGGCAAGGTCTGGGTCACCGCCGGCGCCGAGGGCGAGCCCGCGCTCGGCTTCGTCGGCGTCGTCCTCCTGAAGAACGGCACCGGCCGGGTCGAGTCCCTCTACACCGTGCCTGACCGGCGCGACACCGACCTCGCCCAGCGCCTGGTCGCCGCCGCCGTCCAGACGGCCGGCGCCCGCCACCTGCGCGCCGTCGTGCCCCCGCAGTTCGTGGACGCCTACACGGCGGCCGGCTTCGCCACCACCGCCGTCCCCGACAAGTACACGCGGATGCACCGCGACCCCGACACCACGGAGCAGCCGACGTGAGCGCCGAGCAGACCGGCCTGGACGAGATCCTCGCCGACCAGACCGCCGAAGGCATCCTCCAGCAGGCCGCCGCCCTGTTCGCACGACTGGAGGAACTGCCCGACGAGCAGCGCACCGACACCATCAACGCCATCAAGCTGCTCCTGCACCCCCACTCGCCACAGCGCGACCACCCCGTCGACTGCGTGCTGTGGGTGCCCGCCGAACAGGTCCACGGCAACGACTACAATCCGAACTTCGTCGCCCCGCCGGAGATGGAGCTGCTGAAGCGGTCCATTCGGGACAGCGGTTTCACCATGCCGATCGTCACCTGGCGGGAAGATCCCGCCGGAAGCCGCTACGAAGTCGTCGACGGGTTCCACCGCAACGTCGTCGCCCGCAACGAGGTCTTCGCCCAGTCCCTGCACGGCCGCCTGCCGATCACCGTCATCCGCTCCGAGCAGACCGGTCGGGCCGAGCGGATGGCCGCCACCCAGCAGCACAACGAGGCCAGGGGCAAGCACGCCGTCGGACAGATGAGCGAGATCGTCAAGGAACTCCACCTCGCAGGCAAGTCCGACGAGTGGATCAGCGAGAGGTTCGGCATGGACCCCGACGAGGTCCTGCGCCTGCGCCAGGTCAGCTCCCTGGCCGCGTTCTACTCGGCCGAGGAGTTCAGCGCCGGCTGGGAGACCGACCCCGACGCCTTCACTGGCACCGCCCCGCTTCCTCTGCGGAGCCCCTCCCGCCCCGGGAACAGCGAGACGATCGGCCGCCTCACCACCTACCTGGTGGAGCTGCCGGACGGGCCGCCCGCCTACGCCATCGCCCTCGACGGGCAGTTCCTGCCAGGCTCGTACGCCGATCGGGAGGCGATCCTGGTCGCCTACGGCGTCCTCCTCGGCGGAGAGAAGCACTTCCCCCTCGACGACCTCAAGGTCCACACCGACGACACCCGGGGGGCTGGGCGGCCCACCACCGTGGCCGACGTCGAGAACCACGCCCGCAGCAAGGGCCTGAGAGCGCCTGGCCTCGCCGACCTCCCCGGCGAGTACGCCGACGACGACGCGCGCCTGGTCGCGTACGGCACCCTGCTGGGCGGCGGCACACCCGACCTCGCCGACCTCCCCGCGCCGATCACCCTCGCCGTCATCGAGGCAGCCGCCTAACCCCGGGCCTGCAGGACACCACCCGCCAGCCCGACACCGACGAGAAGGCGCCGTGACCACACCCGCCCCCCGCCCGCCGGACGCCGACGACCCCAAGTCGGTGCCCTACTGGCCGCTGCCCGTGGCCACCCTCGCCCGCCACCTCCACGTGAACCGTTCCACCCTCCACCGCGCCCTGGCCAACGACCCCACCGCCCCCACCCCCGTCCAGCAGCCGGACGACAGCGGCCCCCTCTACTACTACCGGGCCGTGCACACCTGGTGGCCGGACCGGCGCCGCCGCGGTGAACGCGGCCCCGACCGCCGCCAACGGCCGCCGCGAGCACTCTCCGTACCCCAGGGCGACCGGGAGGAGCCCGGCGCTGCTCCCGCCTGAGCCGGCGCTCCCGGGCCTCGCAGGCCCGGAGCCGCCCCCGTCGGCTGCCAGACCGGACGCGAGCGAGGAAGTAGGAGAGCGCGGGCTGGCCGGGGCCGACCGCCATCAGCGGTGAACCCGGCTCCGGCCGCCGCGACAGCGGCCTGCGGTGCTGGCCGGTGCCTGCGGTACGGTGAACAACCCGAAGACGACCGAGGGGGATTGATGGCCAGGCCGCCGATGGACGACGGACGCCACGGACCGGTGCGGGAGGTGGACCCGCTCGCCTCGGCGCTCGCCGGTGAGAACGTGATGCACCTGGTCTGCCAGTGCGGCGAGGTGACCGGCGATCTGGCCGGGCACGCGGTCCACGCCCGGGCCGTCCTCCAGGTCCCCGGCCCCGCATGGCTGCCGGTCGGAGCCCGGCTCGCGCTGCTCCTCACCGGCGGGGTGGCCCTGGCCGTCGGCCTGATGCTGGTCGCCGAGAACTTCCTCACCGGGACCGCCCGTCTGGTGGTCCTGGGTGCTGCCGGGCCGGCCGCCTTCGGGGTGACCATGGGCCTGGCCGTACTGCTGCGCCCGTACATCGTCCCGAACGGGCGCCACCCGATCGGGTGAACCGGGCTCCCTCGGCAGCCGGCCCGCGAGACAATCGCGCCATGTACGAGACTCTGAACCCGACCGAAGGTCAACTGCGCCGCGCACTCGCGGAGTTGGGCGTCGCCGTCCCGGCCGCCCTGGAGCACGAGGACGACGAGGTCCGGGCCAGTCTGCTCGCTGCGCACTTGCGCCGAGCGGCCGACCACGCCAGCTACAACCTGCTGTCCTCCGCGGACAGGGACACCGTCCTGACCATCTCGCAGCGCGCCACGCCGCTGGCCTGGCCCGTGGCCGAGGACCATCAGGCCGGGGTCCTCGGCCACCTCGGCCGGGCGGACGGGCACCTGGCGGTTCTCGCCGCCGACTTCACCCCGCCGGGCGCGGTGGCCCTCGACACCGGCGGCCGGATCGAGGAGGGCTTCGCCGCCGCGGCGGCGAAGCTGCTGGAGGCCGCCGACGAGGTGATCCGCTTCCGGTCGCGGCCGGACGGCGCCGACCGGACGGAGGAGGAGCTCCACGCACAGCAGGTCATCGACTCCCTGCACGAAGGCGAGGAACTACTCAACCAGGCGCTGAACCGGCGGGAGGCGGCGGCGGTCGGAGTGCAGGAGTTGCTGTTCCCCGGCGGGAGCTGACCCCCCTACCCTGCTGCCCGGCGGACGGCCGCCGAAGCGCCGCCGTAGCCGAGCACGCCGAGAGGCCAGCGCCGCAGCAGCGCCGGCCTCTACGACTGGCCCCTGACCTCGTGGGTCAGACGATGGCCTCCAGGAAGTCGGCGTACCGGGCGAGGGCCTCGCCCAGCTGGGTGCGGCCCGGTGTGCCGGGGGCGGCGAGCTTCCACAGCGCGATGGCCTCGCGCTTGATCTCCTCCAGCCGGTAGTCGGGGTGGGTGGCGGGGGTGGTGGCGTCGCACCGGGTCAGCAGGCCGGCGACGATGCGCAGCGCCGTTTCGGAGCCGGGGTGCCGGGCGGCCCGGCGGACGACGGAGTCGGCGTTGGAGATGTCCGGGGTCCGCTCGACGGTGGCGGCGGTGAACTCCAGCCACACCGTGTCGTCCATGGCCTGCGCGTGGACGAACTCGCCCGCGCCGCGCAGGTGCCCGGCCTGCGCCGGCAGGTCGAGGGCCAGGACATCGCGCCACAGGTCCGCCGCGCTGTCGAAGAGCGCTGCGTTCGCCTCGGTGGCGCTGTGGGGCAGGACCCGCGCGGTGACGCCGAGCAGCCGGGAGACGGCCGGCGCCGCGCCGTTCGCGGCGGCGAGCAGCGTGAGGAACCCGCTCCGGCCGCCGAGCGCGTCGGGGTCGAGCAGAAGCAGGGCCGCGCAGGTCTCCCACATCACCTGGCCGCCCGCGCTCTGGCTCGTGCGGCGCAGGTAGCGGGCGAGCTGGTTCCGGTCGAGGCGCCGCGCCACGTCGAGGGCGACGGCGTCCACGTCGTTGCGGGCGGTGACGGCGGTGACGGCGGGGCAGTACGGCCGGTCCAGGCCGAGCAGCTGGTCTTGGTGCTGCCGGGTCCAGGCGGGCGCGCGCTCCAGCAGGGCGGGCAGGTGGTGGCCGATGACGGCCATGGCCCGGTCGTCGGTGCCCGCGTCGAGGAGGTCGCCGAGGACGGCCGCCGCGTCGGGGGCGAGTTCGGCCGGTGCGGTGGCGCGGGCCAGGCCGCAGCGGATCAGGGCGTCCAGGGCGAGGCCGCCGAGCTCGCGGTGGGCGGCCTTCAGCGGGTCGGCCGAGGGCGGGTCGGCGGGTGCGGTCCAGGCGGTGACGACCGCGCCCAGCCACTGGGTGACCGGCTGCTCGACGCCCGCGAGGTCCATGCCGCGGGCCGAGGCGTCGGACACGGCCAGGCACAGGGTCAGCTGCGCCTGGCCGGCGACATCGGGGTCGTTCCCGGCGGCGGTCAGGTTCCACAGCTCCTCGGTGACGGTGTGCCAGGTCGTGGCGGGGTCGGTGAGCGGGCTGGGGTCGGCGCTCAGCGGGGTGCGCAGGGCGGACAGGTAGGCGTGCCGCAGGACGGGCATGTCGAGCGCGGCGGCCACGGCCGGGACGGCGCCGGCCCAGGCGTTCGGATCGGTGGTGACGAGCTGTCCAACGACGATACGGGCGTAGTCCGCGGAGAGCGTCCCGGCGCGCACGCGCTCGCGCAGTTCTGCGGCGGCGGCGCGGGCCCCCTTGGAGGCGGCCACGGCTTGGAGGTCCTGGGCGGCGGCGGTGACGCTGTCGAGGTAGGGCATGAAGCGAAAGCGGGGCAGCGGGCGGCGGGGGGCGGGTCCGAGCAGCCCAGTGACGGCGTCGACGACGTCCTGCCAGGGGGCGAGGACGGTAGGCGGCAGGACGGGAGACAGGGCCCAGCGCGTCGACCAGCCCGCCGGTGCCGCGGTCGCGGGCCAGCGGGCCAGGGCCCGGCGGCTGGCGGCGAGGCCGGCGGGGTCCGGGGCGGCGCCGAGTGCCGTGGCCAGCAGGCGTTCCAGGCCCGGGAGGGTGTCCGGCGGGCAGGAGCCGACGACGGCCGCGACCAGGTCGACGGTGTCGGTGCCCACCCGCTCGACCTCCCCGAGCCGGGACAGGACGTCGCGGGCGCAGGACTGCCACGCTTCCCAGGCGGCCGGGTCCTGGTCCTGCTCCGGCTCGCTCTCCAGCAGGTGGGCGGCCAGCACGCGGTCCGCCCACCGGCGCGGTCCGGGAAGGCCGGCCCACCCGGTGGTGCGCTCGGCGAGGGCGGTGCCGTGCCCGGCCTCGGCCCGGGCCAGGTCGAGCAGGGCGCGCACGGCGATGCGGGTGATGGCCGGACCGAGGTCGTCCGCGCGGACAACCTGCCGCAGGTCGTCCGCCATGTCGAGGTCCACGAGCTCCAGCTCGGAGTCCACCGCGGCGGCGGCCACCGCCAGCAGGGCGGCGCGCACCGCCCGTACGACCGCGCTCTGCGCGGGCCCGTCCGGGCGGTAGGCGGTCGCCTGGAGTTCGGCGAGCTGCTGCTGGATCTCCCAGCTCTGCCCAGCCGGCTGCTCCACCAAGTGCAGCAGCACCCGCGTGGCGACCTCGACCCACGCCTGGTCCCGCTCGGCGGCCGGGACGTCGGCCAGCCACGTCACCACCAGCGGCCACAGCGCCTCGATGAGCACGTCGTCCTTGGCCAGCACCGCGCGCACGAGCGCTGCCGAGCGGCCCCTGAGCTGGCGGGTCACCCGCAGCAGGCCGGCCAGCACCTCCGGGTCGGCGCCGACGAAGGCGTCCTGGTGCGCGGTGAGCCAGGCCAGCGCCTGCTGCGGGTGGGTGAAGGCGAGGCGCTCCAGGTAGGGCTGGGCGGGCCAGTGCGACTTCTCCGGCAGCAGCCGGTCCTTGCTGACCAGGTCGAGCCAGTCGGGGCTGACGGCGTGCATGAAGAAGTACCGGATCGAGCGCCGCTGCTGGAGCGCGGCGACCTCCGCCGCGTCCGCCGCGGTCGGCGCCTGGGCCGTGACGAGCGGGACCAGCAACGGGGCCAGGGCCGGCAGGTCGAGCAGCAGCTGCCTGGTGTGGGCCACCAGGTCGGTGAACAGCGCGCGCGTGCTCGCCTCTCCATCCCCGGAACTGCCGTGCAGCACGCCGGAGGTCTTGCTGTAGAACTTCGACCACGCCCGGAATGTCTCCTGCTCGCCCGCCCCCGGCGCCGTGCCCGTGCGCTGGTGCACGATGTCCGCCAGCTGGCGGCGGCGGAACGCCCCGGGGTCCTGCTCCTCCCGCTGCTGGTAGGCGACGGCCTCGCGCAGCCCGGCCAGCGCGTCCGGCCGGGCCGCGCGCGAGGCCGCGCCCGAGGCCCGCCGGGCCTGCTGCAGGCGGCGCAGCACCGCCACCAGCGCCTGCTGCTCCGCCGGGCCCGGCGGGAGGGCCTCCAAGGCGGCGACGGCCGCGAGGAGTTCACGCTCCGCGTCGTACTCCGGCTTCGGGTCCACGAGGACGGGGAGCCGGTCGGCGCGGGTCCGGATCAGCCCCTGGACGGCTGCGCCGATGCCGGCCCGCGGCTCCAGGTGGTCGGGCACGGCCGCCTCCCGGTCGAGGGCCGCGAACAGCCTCTCCCGTGCGGTCAGCTGCCCGCCCGCCCGCTTCAGGAGCGCCTTCACCTCGCGGTTGACCTGGTTCTGGGCGTCCCTGGGGCCCTCGAAGTCCTCGCCGGCCTCCTTGAGGAGGCTGTCGATCGCGGACCGGCAGGAGGCGAGGGCGCTCTCCAGCGGCTGCGACCACCGGTCGAGCTCGGACAGCTTGAGACGGGCGTCGCGCAGGTGCCCGAGCGCCCGGACGCCGTTGGGGCCGAGAGCGGTGAGGGCGTCGGAAAGGCTTGAGCCGTCGGCCAGTTGGGAGGCGTCGACGCCCGTGCCGGGCGCGCCGTGGAGGGTCATCGCGCCACGCTAGCAGCGCCCGCTCGGCGTCGGCCGCCGGCAGTGCCGCCACCCGTTCGTGGAGGCCGGTCGCGAGGTTTCCCTACCCGCTTGTTTCACTCGTTCGAGTGAGGGCCTGCACCGCCCCCGGGCCGCCCGGTAGCATAGAACGGGACCAGGTCGTCGGCCCCGCGGTTGAGGACGGGAGCCACGACGTGGCCGGCACGGCGGTAGTGATGACGGTCCGCCAGGCCCGGGAGGCCATCGGGGAGGCGGTCCGCGCCCGGATCGTCGAGCTGTTCGAAGCCGACCTCGCCCGGATGCGCAGGAGCGGCACCGACAGGGTCTACGCCCGGCTGTGGCGGGGATCGGAACTTCCCGGCCACAATCCGCTGGCCGTCCCGCCGGTCCCCACCGCCCTGGTGGTCACCGACCCGGCCCGGTCCGCCCCGGGCGTCGTCTTCACCTGGAAGTCCGAGCACCAGGACCCGCCGTACTTCCGGATCAACACGCCGCCGGCCTGGACCAGCCGCGTCGCCCACCGCGACCACGCCGTCGTGGCCGGCTCGCCGGTCACCGCCGTCCTGGAGTGGGACACCGACCGGCGCCCCCTCACGATCCAGACCGTCCAGCTCCACGGGCATTTCGACAGCAGCATCCACGGGTGGCGGGCCTGGTCCTACGACGTCGTCCGCCGCGTCGACTGGTCCGACCCCCAGGCGCCCCGGCTGTTCGAGGCGGCGCAGAGCGCCGGCTGACCGCCCGAACGGCACACCCGGTCCACCACGGCGGAAGGCACCGATGAGCGACCACCAGCACCCCTTCCCGCTCCGCCTGGCCGCGGGCGCGCCGGGCGGCGACCCGGCGGACCAGCAGATCATGGAGATCCTGGGCGCCGCCTACCACGGCTGCGCCAGCTGCCAGGACGCGCAGCTGACACTGCTGACGGCGAGCGCCCCGGCCACCGCCCGGCTGGTCCTCCTCACGCTGGAGCTCACCGCGCAGCAGCTGGGTCTCGTTCCCGCCAACCTCACCGTCGACGCCCTGCCCGGCCGGGCGGCCCTGCCCTTCCGGCTGCTGGCCCGGACCTCGCCGGACCCCGCGCTGATGCTGCGCACGAGCGAGCGGCTCCTCCCGGGTGCGCGCCGCGCTGCGGCGAACACCGCGGTCGACATCCTGGTCGGCTTCGCGTCGCTCGCGCCCCGGCGGTGACCGCCACCGCTCTACGTCCGGCCCGGGCGTACGGCGCAGCCGCACCGGCTTGACGGCGAAGGCGGCCCGCTGGCCTGCCGGACGGCCTGGCCGACAGGGGGTGGACGGCCCTGCCCGCAGTCGGTCGGCTCTGCGAAGCCCGTCCGGCGCTCGCCCGGCGGGGGACCGCCGGACAGGCGGGCGCCAGTGGGACGGGCCTGTAGCGCCCCGTATTCGGACAACTACGAGTTTTCTACCCGCAGGCACCCCGGTAGCGCTACAGTGTTCCTGTACCTATTGAGAGGTATGGGCCAGCGCGCCGAGCCCGAGTCCCGCCGACCTGCCCGCGAGGGGCGGCACAGCGGTCAAGGTGGTAAGAGCCGAAAGAGCTCTCGCACCGCGCGAATTGATCACCCATCAGGTCCACCCTTCGTGCTCTGCGCTGATGCTGCGCGCGGGCCGGGTCGCGGGACCGTGCACCGCGCTGGAAGGCAGCCCGTGCCCAAGAGCAACCGATCCAAGAAGCAGGCCGCCCGCCGGAAGACGGCGGCCACCGGCGTACCCCACGCCGCCGTCGTGAACGGCACCGCCCACCGCCACCCCGCCCCGGACTTCGGCGTCCTGGACTCCCGCCCCTACGGCGTCACCAGGCAGGTCAACCTCGCCCCCGCCGCCGCGCTGGTCAGCGCGGCCCGCGCCGGGTGCCGACCGTGCCAGAAGACCGCGATCCCGGCGGTGCTCGCCGGGGACCGCCTCGTGGTGGCCACCCTGGCGGGCACGCCGTTCAGCCTGCTGCCCTCCATCGGGTTCCTGTCCCCCGCCTCCGTGAAGCTGTGGCAGGCCGGCCGCCGGATGCTGGAGAGCGCCTTCGAGGGCGAGGCCCCCGCCGCACCGATGCTCGCCCTCCTGGAGAGCCTGTCGCAGGAGGAACTACGCGATGTCCTGGAAGACGCCCTCGACCTGTGGGCCAGGCTGGGAGCCGTGCCCGAGGAGGCCGCCGCGCCCTTCGTCGGCGAGCGGGAGGAGCACGCCGCCGACGACGAGGACGACCTGCCGGAGGCCACCGCGCCCCCGGAGAACCCCTTCGCCGGCGAGGGCCTGGTCTACCTGAGCGCCGATCAGCTGGCCGACGGCATCCCGCTGCCGATGCTGCTGCAGTCCGCCGTGGCCGGCACCGTCGAGGACCGGATCACCGAGCACGCCCACGACCTCTTCGACACCTTGGCCGAGCGGGGCCCGGACGCGGTCCGCGAGGCCGTGCTGCTGCTGGCCCAGTACGTGCTCTCCGGCGGGGCGTACGGGGCGGGGATCGAGGACTCCGTGCGGTACTACCGCCAGCAGCCGCCCCCGGACCTCCGGGCCCCGGCGCTCACCATCCTGCACCTGCTGCTGGCCGCCTACATCGCCCACGGCCGCACGGGCGCCGAGGCCCTCCTCGACGACTTCGACGACGTGGCAGCCGACACCGGTCTAGGCGTCCTGCGGCTGCTGTTCTGCATCGCCGTACTCGCCTCCGGCTGGCCCGCCGACCGTCAGCAGGCGCTGACCGAGGAGCTGTGCGCCGATGTCCGCTGACCTCGCCACCTACGCCGCGCAGGCCACTGCCGTCCCGGCCGACACCGCCCACCTGCGCACGGGCAAGCACATCACCCTGGAGGAGATCACCCTCCACCTCTCCGGCGCCGGCGTGCTGCTCGCCCAACTCGCCCGCGCCGCCGAGACCCCCGCCCAGCCGGTCGAACTCGCCGACATGATCGACCAGTTGAACCGGCACGCCAACGAGT
The DNA here is from genome assembly GCF_044741705.1 of Kitasatospora sp. NPDC088134. Taxonomy (NCBI): domain Bacteria; kingdom Bacillati; phylum Actinomycetota; class Actinomycetes; order Kitasatosporales; family Streptomycetaceae; genus Kitasatospora; species Kitasatospora sp. NPDC088134. The sequence continues at coordinate 102,583 of NZ_JBIUTD010000020.1, forward strand.
TGGCCGCCTTCGCGAAGACGGCGCAGTACCTGACGGCGATCGTCGCCGGTGATGTGCCGCTGGCCGCGGTGATGCCCGACGGTGCGCGCTGGGGAGCCGCCGCGCGCGGCGGGGAGCGGCGGGAGTCCTACGGCGGGCCGACCGTCGTGCCGACGATCCGCCAGCTGGAGATGCTCGCCGACCTGGTGGCCGCCCACGACCCGGACGCCCCGGCGTGGCGGCAGAGCCGCTTCGGCCGGGAGACGGAGGCGACCACGTTCCCCGAAGCAATGCACGGGGTGGTCTTCGTGGAGTCGAAGGCCGCTCGGCCCCGGCGCGCGGCCGAGCGCGAGCAGGCGATCCGGCAGGAGGTGCTCCAGACGGTGTGCCCGTCGCCGAAGTGCAGAGCCGAGCGGAACGATCACTGCCGGACCTCCACCGGCCGGATCTCCGAGCAGCCGCACAAGGGCCGCCTGGACGAGGCCACCGCCACCATCGACGCCCGACTCGGCTACGACCTCAACCCCGTGGCGGTGCACGGTGCTTGACGAAGACTCGATGACCACCGGTACCATGCGGCTGGAGATCACCGTTGACCGCTACATGGCGGCCCGGCTGGCCCGGTTCGCCGGCAGCCGCCGCCTGTCCGTTCCCCGCGTGATGGAGATGCTGCTGGAGCTCTCCGAGATGCGGGCCGAGGACGGGACGCTGCGGCTGGGCCCGTTCACCGTCGGCACGGACAACGGGCCGGGCCCCGACTGGGCCACCGCGTTGCTCGCCGGCCCGCCGCAGATCGAGCACCGCGGGCTGGGCGGCCACGGCCGCGACGTCGCCGCCCGCGTCGCCCCCGGTCCGGCCGGGCGGGACCGCTACGGCACCTACGGCCTGCGCGACCGCACCACCGAAACGCCCCGCCAGCAGCAGCAGTACGACCTGGCCGACCCGGACGAACTCGAACCGCAGACCGTCCACTCGCACGCCACCGGGCTGACGCCGCCCGGCCCGGAGTGCACCTGCGGCAGAGCGCCGTGCGGGGGCCTGGCCCCCCTACGGCACGACTGCCCCGAGCACGGGCCGCTCGACGTCCACCTGTTCTGGCACGCCGCCCGCTTCTGCCTGGCCGCGGAGCTGTTCTAGCCGACGCGGGGACGGTGTGGCGGCCCGGCCCGGAGGGCCACCACATCGTCGGCCCCGTCCGGCGGGCGGTCAGCGGTGGTCGGCCGGGAAACCTGCGGTGATCGAGCCGTCGCGGCCCCGGACCAGCCACACCGGGCGCATCCGCACGATCATCATCAGCTCGCCGACCTTCACCCAGTACCGGCACCGCGACGCCCTCCTCGACCGGATCGCCGCCTACGCCGACCGGGCGGAGGAGCCGGTGAGCGTCATCATCGGCTCGGTGCGCGCCGACGAGGTCACCCCCGGCTACCTGGACGCAGTCGCCCGACTGGACCCCGGCCACCTGTTCACCGAACTCAGCCTGGAGGCCCCTCGCGGCGTGCTCACCATCGCCCCGGAGTTCGCCGCCCCGGACCTGGTGCAGCTCTTCGGCAAGACGATGGACGAGGCCAAGGTCGGCCGCGCCCTGGACCTGTGCCGCACCCGCAGCCACTTCGGCACGGTGATGCTCTACTTCATGGTCGGCGCCCCGGGCGAGAGCGAACAGGACCGCCTGGCCATCGCCGACTACGCCCTGCGCGTCTTCCGGCGCCTGGGCCGCCCCGACGGCGCCGTCATCGTCAAGATCCAGCAGTTCATGCCCAAGCCCGGCACCGTCAGCCAGCGTCTGCCGATGGCCGACCCCGACCTCGTGGACGACTGGATCACCGCGATCCGCGAGCGCCTCACCGCGCTGGCCGGCCCCGACCACGACCGCTTCCGCGTCCTGTGGGGCGAGCACTCCCGCCTGCTGCTCGAAGCCGTCTGCGACCGCGGTGACCGGCGCGTCGGCCGCGCCCTGGAAGACCTCCACGACGCCGGCACCGACTTCACCCGCCTCACCAAGGCCCAGCTCGACCAGGCGCTCGCCCGCCACGGCGTCACCTTCGAGCACCACCTGCGTGCGATGGACGCCGGCTTGCTGCCCTGGCACACCGTCGACACCGTCCCCGCCAACCAGGAACGCGCACTCGCCGCGGCCCTGAGCGCGCGCACCGCGACGGCGGTCCCGGCATGAGCCCTCAGCGCCGCACCGCGCTGAGCGCTCTCCTGCCCGGCAAGCACACCCTGCCCGCGGTCACCGACCCCGCCGAGCACGCCGCCTACGTCCGCAACCGTCACCCCGGGGCCACCCTCGCCGGAGCCGCCGGAGTCGTCCTCGTGCACCAGGGCCGGCTGCTGCGCCAGGCCCTGGCCGCCCATCCCGAGGCGCGGGTCCTGGACGGGTGGGCGAGCGCCGACCTCCACGTGATCAGCCACCGCGGGCGCGACGTGGTGCTGTGCTCCCGCCTGGGAGCCGGGGCGCCGGCCACCGCGCTGGTTGCCGAGCAGCTGACCGCGCTCGGTGTCCCCGCGATCGTCTCCCTTGGCACCGCCGCCGCGCTCGTCCCCGAGCTGCGCGCCGGAGACCTGGTGCTGTGCGAGAAGGCGCTGCGCGGCGAGGGCACCAGCCGCCACTACCTGCCGCCCGGCCACTTCGCCCACCCCGACCCGCACCTGACCGCCGCCCTAGCCGCGGCTCTGGACGCCTGCGGCACCCGGTGGCGCCGGGGGGCGTCGTGGACCACTGATGCCCTCTACCGGGAGAGCGCCGCCGAAGCGCAGCTGTACGCCCGGCACGGCGTCCTGACCGTGGAGATGGAAGCCGCCGCCCTGTTCGCGGTCGGCCGCCACCGGCACCTGCCGACGGCCGCCGCGTTCGCGGTTGCGGACTCCCTGGTCAACCGCACGCCGCGCACCGACTCCCCGGACACCACGGCCGCGTTGGAGCTGCTGCTGACGGCCGTGTTCGACGTCCTCACGAACACCAGCGTGTCCCCGGCGCCTCCCGGGGCCGATACCGTGGTCTCCCGGCACGACGAGCAGCGGGAGGCGAGCGGTGGGTGAACACCCGGTCGGCACGGGCCTGTTCGTCGTGATCGAGGCCGCCGACGGCTCCGGCAAGACCGCCGTCACCGACCACCTCGTCCCGCTGCTGGCCTCCACCGGCCGCACCGTGCACCGGATCGACCGCGCCCGGCCCGACGGCGACGGCCCGCACGCTGAGCTGGTGCGCGCCGTCAACGCGCTGTTCCGCTCCGAGGCTGCCACCGCCGCCGGCTGGGAAGTCCTGAGCCTGGCCGCCGCCACCCAGTACGCCACCATTCTGCGCAGCCAGATCACACCGGCCGTCCGGGCAGGGGCCATCGTCATCGCCGAGAGCTGGTGGGACAAGACCCGGGCCCGGCTCGCCCTGGAAGCCACCGTCGCGCTCGACCTCGACTCCGAGCAGCATCGTGCCCTCACCGCCTGGCAGAGCCGCCTGCTGCCGCCCTCACCGCTGCCCGCCCACCAGCACCTCACCGTGCTGGTCGACGCAGCCCTGCACGACCGCGTCGCCTGGTACCGGGCGGCCGGCTGCCCCGACCCCTACCTCGACCGCACCGGCCCCGACAGCCACGACCCCGACGGGTTCGGCGACTTCACCGAGCACATCGCCGACCAGCTGCGCCAGGTGGCCGCCGAACGCGGCTGGCCGACCATCACCAACGGCGGCCACCGAACCGTCGCCGAGGCCGCAACCGAGCTCCACCTGCTCATCGCCGACCAGCTTTCCCCGTCCACCCGACCGGCCCCGGAGGCCCCGTGAGTACCGACAAGCCCACCATCGACGCGGTGGTGCTGACCATGAACGACCGCCCGGCCGAGTTCCCGAAGGCGATGGCCTCGCTGCTCGCCCAGCAGGACGTCGACCTGCGCGTGGTGATCGTCGGTAACGGCTGCACCCCCGACCACGTTCCGGACGGCGTCCAGACCGTCGTCCTGCCGGAGAACGTCGGTATCCCCGAAGGCCGCAACGTCGGCGCCGACGCCCTCGCCGGACCCGAAGCCGGCGAGTTCATCTTCTTCTTCGACAACGACGCCCACATCCCCGACACCGCCGTCCTCGCCCGGCTCGTCGACCAGGCCCGCCGCCACCCGGGCGCCGCCTACGTCCAGCCCCGCATCGCCGACCCCGACACCGGCATCACCGTCCGCCGCTGGGTACCCCGCCTACGCGCTGGCGATCCCACCCGCCCCGGCACCGTCACGGTCATGGCCGAAGGCGTCGTCCTCATCTGCCGCGACGCCTACGAACAGGCCGGAGGTTGGCCCGGCCACTTCTTCCTGTACCACGAGGGCCTGGACCTCTGCTGGCGCCTGGCCGACCTCGGCTACACCGGCTGGTACGCCCCCGACATCGTCATCCACCACCCCGCCAGCGACCCCGCCCGCCACGCCCTCTACCTGCGCCTGGTCGCCCGCAATCGCGTCTGGCTCGCCTACCGTCGCCTTCCAGCCCCCCTCGTCCCCCTCTACCTGGGCGTCTGGGTCCTGATCACCACGGCCCGACTGCGCTCCCGCGCCAGCCTCACCACCTGGTTCACGGGCTTCCGTGAGGGCCTTCGCGGTGGCCACGGCGAGCGCCGGCCGATGTCCTGGGGGACCGTGTGGCACCTGACCCGGGCAGGGCGTCCCCCCATCGTGTGATGCCCATGCCACCTGGCGGAGCGAGCCCGGCCAGACCTCCGGCCACCTCAGGCCCGGGACCGGCAGTCAGTACGGTGGCGGCATGACGACTTCTTCCGACAGGCCGGACGCCCCTGCGACGAGCCTGGCACCGGGCCATCCGGCCCTGTCGCTGGAGGCGGTCGAAGCGCTGGTTGAGGCGGCGGTGGAGTCGGTGGTCGATGAGCCGTCCGCGGACACCGTCCTCGGCCTGGTCGAAGCGCTGGAGGAGGCCGGGGCGCTGTGGGCAGGCGCGCTGGTGCTGCTCGGCCCAGCTGCGGGCCGCCCCTCCGCCGTCGGCGAGGCGGACACGGTGGCCCGGCTGCGGAAGGCCGCGGAGACGCCGGACAAGGTCACCGCCCTGACCTACCGGTTGTGGGCGGAGTTCCGGGCGCTCGGATCGGCCGCTGCCCGCGAGGTCTGGGAAGCTGCCCCTGCTGAGATCCGCCGGGCCTCGGCGGCACAGATGCTGGTCGTGCACGCCGACCGCATCGGCGGCGAGGCGGGCACGCTGACGCCGCGGGCGACGATGCGGCTGCTGCGCGAGGTCGTCCCCGTCACCTGGTGACCGCGCCCGGGCGTCCGGCTGGCCACCGCCGACCGCACCACCGAAGTCCTCCAGCTCCGGCCCCGGGCGGCCGACTTGGCGGCCCACGCCCTGCTTGCCTCCGCGGTGGCCGCGTAGGTGCTCAGCGGTTCGCCTGCACGCCGGCACCGGAGCGCAGGCGGAGGCGACGGGCAGAGTGGCCGCGGTCGACCGGACGTTCCGACCGGCCGAACAGCCGCTTCGAGCTCGTCTACTGTGCTGCTACACGAACATGGAGGTTCGATCGTGGACCAGCAAGAGGTCGATCGGGAGTTCAGACTCATCGAACTCCGCGACCGGGCATACGAGTTCGACCGGCTGTTCAAGCGGTGGACGCCGCCCCTGATCGCTCTCGGCGTGGTGTCCGCAGCGGCGCTCATCCTCACGGCGGTTTCTCTCCTCAGCCAGAGGGACAAGCTGGTGAGCAACCTGTTCTTCACGATCTACATCGTCGCCTACACCACGCTGCTCCCCGCCACCGCCGTAGTCCAGAAAGAGGTGGCCCGACGCGGCTGGCGGCGTGCCCCGGAAGCCGTCATCGTCATCAGCATCGCGACCATCGTGCTCGGCGTGGTCCACCTGGGGGTGTCCGCCTGGATCATCTACCAGTGGTTCACCGGGCAGTGCAGCGGCACCCGGTTCACGGTGACGGTCCTCTGCTCCATGGTCAGCGCTTTCGTCTACAGGCGGGTACCGGACCCCCAGTGGAGCCGACGGGGAGTGTGACCGGCCGGCCCGGCTCACCGATCGTGCCGCTCCGGGCCGCGCCCCGCCGACCCCGCCCCACCGGGGTTCGGCGGACCGCTAGAGTGAGAGCCGGTTATCAGCCCTGGAGGGATTCCGGCACCGGATCGGTGCCGTGACCGCCTCGATCCCCCCTGCTCGGAGAGCTGCTGATGAACCGTCCGTTCCTCCTCGGTGAGCCGCCCAACGACCTCCGCCCCGGCCGCACCGAAGCCCGCCTGCTGCTCCCCGCCCGCCTTCGCGCGGACGCCGGGAGGGGCCGTGGATGAGACGATTCCGAACCCGGCGGCGGAGACCTCCACGGTCGAGGTCGCCGTCCCGCCGGCCCCGGCCGGAGCACGGCCGGCGGCCTGCTGGCGCCGGGCCGTCGCCTCGGTCGACCGCGAGCAGCAGGGCGGCTTCGCCGTCCGGGGCGAGCGCCTGCCGGCCGGCGGGCACGCCGTGCTGGCCGTGGGCACGCTGGTCATCACCGTCGACCGGTGCGCGCTCGGTCCCGCCCTCCCGCGCGGTCGCGGACAACGCCCCCAGGTGGACGAGGATGCCGACGTCGCCGTCCTGCTCGCCACCGCCAACGGGTTGATGGAGCTGTGGCGGCGGCACTACCAGAGCGCCCGCTCGGCGTGCGGGCCCACCACCCTTCGCACCCTGGAGAAGCTGCTCGCCGAGCACCCGCCGCCCCCCGGGCCCCCGGCCGAGGTGATCTGTCCGAACAGCGCCGCAGGGGAGTGCCGCTGGTGCGGCCAGCAGGTGCGTGCCGGTGCCGGACGGCAGGCCCCGGCGGTCGGCGGAGCGAAGGCGGAAGGTGCGGTCGAGCACTGGCCGTCCTGCCCGCCGCGCGGCGCCCGGGACGGCGAAGTGTGCACGGACTGCGGGCGCAGCGTGGTGCGGGGCGACGCCCACCAGGTCCTGATCCGCGACGGGGACGATCCCGGATCGGCCGAGTGGCGGACCCGCCACCTCCCCTACCTGCGCTGCACCGTCAACCCCCAGCGGACGTGGGAGGAGCTCCAGGCCGCGAACGCTGCCATCGCCGAGAACACCGCGCTGCTGGTGGAGCAAGGCAGGGCCCGGGCGGCGGCCGAGCAGCGGCGGCAGGAGGCCGAAGCCGAAACCGTCCGCGAGGAGGACAGGGTCGTCGCCGCGGCCGTCGGCCCGGTCGCTGCCGAGCACCCGCCGGTGCGGGCCGTCGGGAAGCTCCTGCGCGACGGCCGGCGGTTCGCGCTGTACCTCGTCCCCGCCACCGACGACCCCTACGACTACCGGGCCCTGGCCCTGATCGCCGGCACGATCGCCACCGTCCCGTTCCGGCCCGCGGTGGCGCCGTCCGACGAGGTGCCGGGCCTGCCGTACCTGCTGAAGGTGCCGCTGGACCCCGCACCCCGTGCCCGACCAGCGCTGGTCGGGCTCACCGCCGCCGAGGAGAAGACGCTCGGCCGGGCCGGAGTGGCCTGGCGCCGCCGCTTCGCCGCCGCGCTGCGGGCCGCCGCGCCCGGCGCCCGCACCTGGACGATTCCCGACCTGCCCATCAGGCCCGCGGTCGGCGAGGTGCTGTGGGACAGCGCCGAGAGGACGCACGTGAGGGTGCTGGCCCACCGGCGGCGGTGGTTGGAGGAGGACGGCTTGTCGTTCGGTCTCGTCCCGGAGCAGGAGAGCCACTACAGCCGTGCAGGACTCGCCCCGGAGAGCGGCTGGCTCTACATCGCCACCGTCCGGGCGGCCCTGCCCGGCGAGATGCCGGGCGCAGGGTGCCGCTGCGCCGATCCCTCGACACCATGCCCGAACCCGTCTTGATGCCGGCCGACCGCAGTTCCCCTCGATGAGTACGGACGGGGTCCGCCACCGGGTTGTAGGTCTCGTCCGCTGCCGCCGACAGCTTGTAAGTTGCCTGTTCCGGATTACCCCACGGAGAACTTCAAGATTACTGTCCCGCGCCGTGGGCGCGGGCCTCCCGGCACGCACCGACGCCGGGCCGGGAGGAGGCCGGCTCGGACTGCTCAGCCGTGCAGCCCGGCCGCCTTCGCCAGCTCGGGCACGCCCGGTGTTCTGGCGTGGCGGCTGTGCAACTCGGCGGCGATGGTCCGGATGGCGGGCCGGTCCCGGACTTCGGCGGGGGAAACCCGGACGGCGTCAAGGAGTGCTGCCGCGGTCCGGTCGGCTTTGCCGAGCTGCCACCAGGCCCGTGCGAGGTCGGTGTGCATCCGGGCCCGGCGCTCGGCGGTGGGGAACTGGCCGGGGTGCAGGGTGGCTCCGACGTCGAGTGCGGTGCCGGCGTCGCCCAGCGCCCAGTGGACTCCCACCGCGTACAGCTGCACGGCGGCGGGGGTGAGGGGGAACAGGCGTCCGTCGGGGGCCCGGTCGGGCAGGGAGCGGGCTGCCCTGCGGGCGTCCTGGATCATGGTCAGGGCCTGGGCGCGGTCGCCGGCGACGGCGTGGGTGTACGCCTGGGTGCAGAGCATCTGGGCGTAGGCGGAGGACTGGGCGTCGGTCTTCAGGCCGGTGGCCTCGACGCGGGCGACCGCGGTCATGATGTGGTGCTGGGCGGCGGCGGCCTCGCCCTGGTGGCGCAGGATGATGCTCATCTCGCGGGCCGCGGCGGCGGCGGCGATCGCGGAGCCGGACAGGTCGGCGTACACCATGGCGCGGTCGGTGGTGGTGCGGGCCTGGTCGTAGTTGCCGGTCTTGGTGAGGACCTGGGAGGCCAGGACGTACAGGGTGGACAGGCGCCCGAGGGTGAACTCCTCGCGGCTCCTCGCGGCCCGGTGGGCGTCGGCCAGCAGGCCGGGCAGGGCGGTGAGGAGCTGGGTGTGCCGTCCGGCGTCGAAGTGGGCGCGGGCCGCGGCGATGCGGGCATCCAGCGGTACGGAAGGCACGGCGGGCCGCGCGGCACCCTGCGCGAAGGCGTCGTTCAGGCCCACGATCATCGAGACGGGGGCGGCCAGGCCGGCGGCTGCGAGCAGGGAACGGCGGTGCATCGGGTCCTCCTCGGCACGGCGGCCTGACGGGTCAACTCTAGTGGGGGCAGCGGTGCTCAGCCCCAACGACGCGGCCAGCAGGTGCGGCGGAACGCCCACGGCCTCGGCCGCCCGTCGCAGGAGGGCGACGTCCGAGCGGTGGCCGTGCTGCTCCAGGCGCGAGACGGTCGAGGGCGAGCAGCCGATACGGGCCCCGAGATCGGCCTGACGCCATCTCAGGCGCTGGCGCCCCAGGCGGATCAGGCCGCCGGGGTCGCGGCCGACGACGAGCGCCCGGACCTGCGCGGTGTTCCACTGCGCGTCGGTGGCCACCGGACCTCCCGTGGGTGAGGGGTAGAGCGGCACGTGCAGCCAAAGGGTAGTTGGCGCACTACGGGCTGTACATGGCGCGTGCGTGCTCTGCACGCGGCGTGCAGAAGCTGACCGTGGATCACCGCGCCCCGCCCCGGCACGGTTTCGTGGACGGCACGGCCGCGGAACCCGGGAGTCGACGGGCGAGCGGCCGGCACCAGCAGACTCGCTCCGACAGGAAGGAACGACCATGCTCGCTCTCAAGCACGCCAGCCCCGGCCGCAGCGACGCGGCGCTGCTCGCCACGGTCACCTACAACCCGCAGACGCAGATGTCCGAGCTCGACGGCATCCCGTTCCTGGACACCCACGGGGAGGCGCTGGCCGGCACCGCCCACACCACCACGATGATCAACAGCGAAGACGGCGACTGATGATCCTGGTGCTCACTCGCGATCTGGACCCGACCGCCGACATGGTGGTCCGGGAACTGGGCGCGACGGGAACCCCCGTGGTCCGCCTGGACCCGGGGGACCTCCCGAACGCCATCGAGATGACCGCTCGCTTCGACGGGGGGCGCTGGCGCGGCCGGCTGACGACCGCGCACCGGGAAGTCGACCTGTCCGAGGTCTCCGCCGTCTACAACCGGCGTCCGAACCCGCCGCTGGCCGGAGCGCCGGGGATGCGGCCGGAGGACGCGGAGTGGGCGTCGAGCGAGTGCTACGAGGGCCTCTACGGTGTGCTGTACTCGCTGCCGGCGCTGTGGCTGAACCGCCCGGACCTCAACCGCAGCGCGTCGCTGAAGCCGCTCCAGCTCTCCACCGCCCACGCCTGCGGGCTGCTGGTCCCCGAGACCCTCGTCACCAACTCCCCCTCGGACGCCGAGAAGTTCGTGTCCGAGGCCCCGACCGTGATCAAGACGCTGCGGGGGGTTCCGCAGCGCGACGCGGACGACGCACCCGGCCAGCCGCTGATCGTCTACACCTGGCAGGTCTCCCCCCACGAGGTGGACGACACCGTCGCCCAGGCGCTCTGCCAGCTCCAGCGCCGGATCGAGCCGCTCTACGAGGTCCGGCTCGTCGCGGTCGGCGCGCAGCTGTTCGCCGCCCGCATCGACTCCCCGTCCGGCCGCCCCGCAGAGGTTGCCGACTGGCGGGCCTACCAGCACACCGACCGGATCTCCTACACCGCCGTCGACGTCCCCGACGAGATCCACCGGGGCGTCCTCGCCTACCTCGCCTCGCTCCAACTCCTCTACGGTGCCTTCGACTTCATGGTGGACACCGACGGCCGGTGGCACTTCCTGGAGTGCAACCCGAACGGGCAGTTCGCGTTCGTGGAGTACTCGACCGGGCAGCCCATCGCCCGCGCGGTCGCCGACCTGCTCGTCCAGGCCGACGCCGAACACGCCACCGCGGGCCAGACGGGCGCCTAACGGCACCGGCGGCTGCCGGGAGCGGCCCTACGGGGTGGTTCCGGCAGCCGCCGGCCGGTCGCCGCGCAGCAGCAGGAGCTCCCGGAACCGGCCCTCCTCCTGGGAGAGTTCGTCCCAGGAGCCGTGCTGGACCACCTGGCCGTCGGCCAAGACGTAGATCCGGTCGGCGACGCGGGTGTTCTCCAAGTTGTGCGTCACCAGGACGACGGCCGCGCCGTCGGCGGCCTCCCGCAACTGCTGGAAGACCCGGTGCTCGGCCCGCGGGTCCATGTCGGAGGTCGGCTCGTCCAGCACCAGCAGGCCGCTCGCCCGGTGCAGCGCGCGGGCCAGCGCGACCCGCTGCCACTCGCCCCCCGACAAGGGCTGACCGCCCCACATCGCCTTCGCCAGCAGCGTATCCAGGCCCGACCGCAGGCGGGCGACCACCTCGTCCGCGCCGGACGCCTTCGCCGCCCGCCACACCGCCGCGTCCCCGTCCGGGTGCGGCTGCCCCAACGTGATGTTCTCCCTCGCCGACATCGGCCAGCGCGCGAACGACTGCGGAACCACTCCGCACAACCGCCACAGCGCCTCGGCGTCGTACTCCCCGATCTCCCGGCCGTCCCAGCGGGCTGCGCCGCCGGTGGGCAGGTTCAGCCCGCACAGCAGCCGCATCAAGGTGGACTTGCCCGACCCGTTCTCGCCGACCACCGCGACGACCTCCCCGGCACGCACCTCGAAGTCGACGCCCCGCAGGGTGTCCCGCTCCGTGCCCGGGTACCGGTAGACCACGCCTTCCAGGGCGATGCGCGCCGGCCGCCCCGGCACGAGAGCGCCGCGGGTACGATCCACCCGCTGCTCGTCGGCCGCCCGCACGAAGCGCTCCCAGTCGTCCATGTAGTGCCCCGACAGCATCAGCGCGCTGCCCTGCACCACCAGGCTCTGCACCGCCAGGCCCGCCTCCCGCAGCGCCACCACCGCCGTCCCGGCCACCGCCGTACCGATCCGGCCCGTCGCCAGCAGACCCAGCAACGCCGCCCACAGCACCGCCGACCCCGCCCCGGACGCCAGCGCCCCCGCCACGCCGACCCGGAACCTCGCCGCCACCGCCCGGTCGGTGGTGGCCCGCACCCGCAGGCCGGCCCGCCGGTACTGCTCCAGCAGCACCGGCGCGACCGTGTCGGTACGCACCTGGTCCGCCTGGTCGGCGCCCGTCAGCCACCACCGCAGCACGTACAGCACCCGCCGGTCCCGCGACATCTCCGCCATCGAGGTGTAGGTGATCCGCTCCGCCCGCAATGCCGCCCACACGCGGGGCACCGCGCCGGCCGCCAGCAGCACCAGCAGCAACGGGTACAGCGAGGCCACCACGGCCGCCGCCGCCCCCAGAGCGGCCACCGCCGACACCAGGTACTGTGCCTGCCCCAGCGCGACCTGGGCCTGCTCCACTCCCCGCTCCGCCTGCTCGTAGCGGTCTGCGAAGCCGGGGTCGTCGTAGACGGCCATCTCCGTCCTGGAGCCGGCGAGCATCAGCTCCAGCCCGGCCTCCTGGTAGATCCTCGGCTCCAGCCGCTGCACCAGGCCCTGGACCGCCAAGGTCAGCAGCGCCCGCGCCCCGGCCGCACCGGCGAGCACCAGTACCGCCGGCACCGCCCGCCACACCCTGGCGGGATCGGCCGCCGCCGCGACCACCTCGGTGAGCGCGGACGCGGTCGCCAGGAGTCCGAGCGCGGCCAGCAGACCCGATGCCACCTGGCACGCCAGCAGGGTGGCGGTCGCCCGGCGGTCCACCCGCCACGCCAGGACGAACACCCGGCCGACCAGGAGCGGCAACCTGCGACGCATCTGCCGCGGCGTCATCACCTCCACGGCGTCGGCCTGATCGGCCGTCGGATGGACGAACTGCATCTCCTCGCCGCCGTCCTCGGCCGGCTCGGCCGGTGCGCTGCGGTCCGCGTCCATCACGCCTCCTCCTTCGCGCGGCCCTGGAAGCCGGGCGACCCTAGGAGGCTACGACCCGTCGAACTCGAACAGATACAGAACGTGACGATTTCTCGCCATTGGACAGCGAGCCGCCCGCCCCGAGCACCGGGCGCCGGCTCGGTCGAGGGGTGCCTTCAGGTGCCCTAGGACAGGCCACATCGTCGTACCGGCGGGAGCTCCACTAACCACCACTGCCATACCGCCATCAGGCCCTGAAGGTCTTGCCAGTGGCCGTGTCGGCAAGGACGGCTCCCGGCTCCGGCGGCACGGGGAACTCGCCGCCCCGCTGCTCGACGAGGCGGTCGATGACCTTGCGCTGAGCGGCGGCGGAGCCGCGGAAGGCGACCATGGGGTTGATCTGCCACACGTCGTCGCCCTGTCCCTCGGGCGAGATCAGCAGGAAGCGGTCGGACAGTTCCTGCACCGCCGCAGCGATCTCGTCGGCGTCTGCGTCAAGGCGGCCCGCCAGGTCTTCGGGGTCCAGCTTCACCAGGCCGTGGCCGTCGAGGTCGTCGCCTTGCCAGTCGGCGGCGGCCGGCTCGGTGAGAGCGGTCAGAAGTACGGCACGGCCGAGGTCACCGATGTCGTAGTGGGGAAGATCCTGCAGCGCCTTGGTGGAGACCGTCGTGTACGACGAGGCGATGTTCGCCGGCGGAAAGACGTAGCCCCTCCGGTACGGGTCTTCCACGGCCGGCCACTCGTCGCCGTCCAGATGCTCGGTCAAGGCAGTTCTCCTTCTTCCTCGCCTGCAACGTCCTCCACCGACGGTGCTGTGCGGTTCAACGACTGCCTTTCCGCTCGGTCACCGCACCCGCAGGTCTGAACACCCGCAGGGGTGGACCAGGATGCCTGTGCCGTGTTCGACGATGCACCGGAGACCCCCACCGCCGGTGGCCCCGCGGATTACGGGCGCCGTCGACCTCGGACGAAGTAGTCGAGCACCGACCCGGCACCTCCGTAGCCCAGCAGCGCGACCACAACCGCCATGATGAGCTGACCGGCCATGTCGTCACGTCGTCCGGTGGCCAGCAGCCAGAACGCGGGAGCGGAGAGCGCAAGGACGGCCTTGGCCATGCCGGCATACTCGCGGCCCCGGTCGGGGGCGGCATCGCGGTGCCGATGTTCTGCGGCCACCACCGCGACCGACACCGCGAGCGGCCACCACCAACCCAGCAGCACCGCATCAACTATCCAACGCATGGCACCGATCATGTACCACGCCGCAGACACCCACGGTGGCCGCCCACAGTGTGACCGACGGTGCTGTCAGGGCCGCCGTCCTGCGAACTCGCCGACAGGACAGCCGCGGCGTTCACCGGCGAGAAGGCCGCGCCCGCCGGACTGACGGCTGGGCGGGCCGCTGCAGCGCCAGCGCAGCGGTGCTACAGCGCTGCTACCTCGAGTGCCGGGCGGCCGATGGTCCACCGGTCGCCGGGCAGTCGTACGAAGGCCCGGTGCGCCGCCATTACCCGGCGGACCCGGGCGGCCGAGACCGTGAGGTCGTCGCGGTCGGCCAGTGCGTCGCGCAGTTCCGTGGCGGTCAGGGGGGCGCCGTACCGGGCGAGGAGGCGGGCGGCCCTCTGCTCCAGCACGGGGAAGGGAGTGGCTTCCACCACGGTGAGGGTCCGGCTCAATTCGGTGTGCTGCTGCTGGGCGTCGGCGACCGCCTGCAGCACCGGCTCGGTGATCTTCCAGAGTCCGGAGAGCGCCGGCCGCCACCCGGCGGTCAGCCGGCCGGTCCGCCACAGGTACCAGAGCGCTCCGGCCACCGCGGCGGCAGTCAGCCCGGGACGGCGGGCCGCGACGTCCACGAGGGCGCCGACGCCCGACATCGTCGCCTCCAGCACACACCCGGCGAGGATCACCGCGTTGGCGCCGTGCGCCTCCAGCCCGGCCGTCAGCAGCAGGGCCTGCGCCGTCGCCAGCGAGTCCATGACCGCGAACGGCTCGAACACCTTGTCCCGGGTGAACAGCACCGCGGGGCCCAGGAGTTCGGCCAGCGCCATCGTCGGGGCATCGTCCGGGTCGCCCCGGCGGGCCGTGGGCACCCCCGGGTCCTGGTGCAGGATGTGCCGCGCTCCGGGGGAGAGGTGGTCGCGGATCTCCAGCTCCACCACCCGCACCTGCGGAAGCACGTGCTCGCGCAGGGCGGCAGCCGCCGCCGAGGCGGAGATCTCGAAGGCGCCGGCCATCTTGGGCAGGTGCTCCTCCAGCTCCTCCAGCACGTGCGGCGCCATGTAGGGGGTGGCCCGCCGGGTGCCGGCCAGCGCGGCCAGGGGGTGGTGCGGCCGTCCGCGCTTGGCCTGGCTGCACGCCTCGACCAGGAGGACGTTGGTGTCCAGCACCGCCACCAGCATCCGCCCGCGCAGCGCCATCGGGTTGATGGCCGTCGGGTTCGGCGGCAATGCCGCGGGCACCGCGCGGGGGCGGGGGAGATCGGGAGCCATGGGCCCAGTGTGGCCGTCGCCCGGGGCGGTGAACAGCAAATTCCGGTTGCGCCCCGTTGGGCGGGCCCGTCGGCTCGGCGTCGGTGCGCTGAGCCGGCTCGGGTCAGGCGCGCCGTGATCCGGTGAGGTGGAACCAGCCGGTCCGCCGCTTGCGCCGCTGGGGCGGGCGGGCCTGGACGGCGGGCGCAGGGCGGGCGACGGGCGCGGCCGGCCTGGCCGGGGCCCCGGGGAGTTCGAGGTCCGGGTCGACGACGAGGAGGTGCTCGTCGGCGAAGGTGGTGCGCAGTCCGGCGTCGGCGAGGAAGCCCTGGAGGATCAGGTTGTTCACCGTGCGGGCGCTGGGCGCGCCGTCGCGGGTGCGGCAGACGTTGACGGCAAGGACGCCGCCGGGCAGCGGGTGCTGCTCGGTGGCCTGCCAGGCCACGGCCACGGCCAGACCGCGGGGGCCGAGCTGAAGCACCGCTCCGGGGCGTCCGTCTCCGGCCTGGACGACCTCGATGCCGACGGCCGCGAGGGCTGCGACCGTGGCGTTCCACAGCGTCCGGTCGTTGTCGGCCGGCTCTCCGTCGCTGGGGGAGAGCCGACGTTCGTGCTGGTCGCCGGGGTGCTGGTGGTCCATTCTGCGACCCTACAGTGCCGTCCTACCAACGCCCGAGGGGTGGCAGCGGGGCTGGCCAGTGCCGGAGGGCACCCTGCTCACCACGGCTCTGCCCGGGCCGTCCGCGACCGGCTCTCCCTTCCTCTACAGGGAGAACGGTCCGCCGCGGGCGGAGAGCAGGGTCGGACGGGGCGTCTGGAGCAGGATGTCGCGGCGCCCGGACCACCGGGTGCCGACCGCGATCGGCCCGCCGCTGCTCCACTCCTGGAAGTGCTGGGCGACAGCGTCGAGGACCTCCTGCTCCGAGGCGGGCGCGGCGACGGTGCGCAGCTGCTCCACGATGGCCTGCGCGACGTCCAGGGAGAGCATGGTGCCGTGTTCGGCGGCCACGACTTCGCGCAGCCGGGCGATGGTGCCGGTGACCTCCGGGGCGCAGGCCGGGGGCTGGTCGGCGTCGCTGTGGCCGGCGGTCTCCTCCAGCCAGGCGGCCAGCGCTTCGGCCTCGTACATGTTGAGGCGGATTCCGCTGCCGAGGAACGTCGCGTGGAAGATCCGCAGGACCAGGTCGCGGCGGCGGGGCTTGAGGCGGCGATCGGTGAGGCAGTGGCCGCAGAGCCAGCCCAGCCGAAAGCCTTGCGGGGTGCGCTGCTTGGGGAGTCGGCCGAGGAGAGTGCCTTGGGGTACCGGGTCGGCGCACAGGTCACAGGTGGCTGCTGCGGCGGCGGGGCGGGTCTCGGTGGGAGCGGGCAGGATGCCGGGAGCCCAGGCCGCGGGCGGTTCCTGGACCGGCTCGGCGACTGGCCGGTGGTAGGTGGCCGGGCTGTTCAGCCACTGCTGGACCTGCCGGAGGGCGTCGCGGGCCTGGTCCTGGTCCATGTCCTCGCGGGTCGGGGCGCCGACCGCGTCGTTGATCCGGACCTGGACGAACGGGATCGGCTCGCCAACGACCTTGCTCAGCACGCCGACCCGCAGGGCGATCTCGACCCGGGCCTCCTTCAGGTCCAGGCCGGCGATCTCCTCCTCGCGCAGCACGGGGGCCGGAATCACCAGGGTCGACGGATCGGCCAGCCACCGCTCGGCCTCATTGATCCCGACCACCAGGTCCTCCAGGTCGGCCTCCCCGCGCTGGCGGACGCCCATCGCCCGGTTGATCTGCGGATGGATCACCCGCAGCGGCTGGCGGAACAGCCGGCCCAACTGGGCGGCCAAGTTGTTGAGGCGGCGCCGGGCACCGTCGTCCGTCAGCAGGGACACCGGGTCGCAGACCCGGCACTGCGCCCCGTCGGCGGGGGCCGGGCGCTCGCCGCAGGCCGCGCACACGAAGCCGGGGCAGTTGCCGCAGAGGGTGTCGCCGGGGCCGGCCTCGATCCAGGCGCCGGCGGGGGCTTCGTCGCGCAGCACCTGGGTGAGGGAGCGGCAGGTCCGGGTGCACCGCTGGTCGGCCTCGGCGGTGCCGCGCCGGTCGGCCAGCGCGGTGCGGTAGACCCGGTGGCCGGCGGGCCAGCCCCCGATGCGGGCGACGTCGGCGGTGGAGGAGAGGGGTTCGACCAAGGCGGCGAAGTAGGCGTCGCCGAGGCGGTCGACGGCGTGACGGCTGTCGTCGTCGCTGTCGAGGCAGCCGCAGGGGAGTTCGGCCGGGTCGCCGAAGGCGGCGGCGTTCGGCTGGCCGCAGGCCGGGCAGATCACCCACTGGTAGGGGTCGTCGTCGACGTGGAGCATGCCGCCGTGGCGGTGGGCGTGCCACCGGCCGCCCGGGCAGTTGGGGGAGTACGAGGGGATCGGCCCGAGCGCGAGGAGAGCGGTGCCGTGCCACTGCTCGGGGACCTCGGTCGGAGGGGTCCAGTCCGGCGGGCGCAGGACGTCGTCATCCTCGGCGTAGACGGTCTCGGAGCAGGCTTCGGCGAACCGGTACCACCGGTCGAGCCAGCCCTCGGGGAGGCCGGCTTCGGTCTCGGCGTCCAGCCACAGGCGCTGGCGGGGGAGCCAGAAGGCCGGGGTGAAGGTGTGGCCGTCGGCGGCGGTGAAGGCGGCCGGCTCGTACGCCCAGGGGATCTCGAGCAGGTCGAGAACGACGGACCACCGGGCGTGCAGCTCGCTCCTGAACGAGGGCTGGATCAGCTCCAAGGGCATGCCGTACCTCGCCGGTCGGACCATCGGGATCACCGGGTGCAACGAGCCGGACGGCAGAAGACCACCCGCGGTCACCCGATTGGAGGAGCGGCCGGAGCCGCCTGCACGCCGCAGGCTTCTGCACCGGTACAGCAGAGCGAGGTGCGCAGCGCCCTGGTCCTCTGGGGCAGGCTTCGAATCAGCAGTTCACTCGGCGCGGCGTTCGAACAGAACTGGGGCCCGGCAGCAACAGCTGCCGGGCCCCAAGTCTCGTAGCGGGGGCAGGATTTGAACCATGCGACCTCTGGGTTATGAGCCCAGCGAGCTACCGAGCTGCTCCACCCCGCGTCGGTAGTCTCATCCTAGCGGTCCGGCACAGCACGGTCTGGCAATTTCCCGGTACCCGCCTTCACTTCAGTCGCTTCAGTCGCTGTCCGGACCGGCCATCGCGCGGAGCGCGCTCGTCGGCTGCAGCCGGGAGCCGGGGCAGGACGGCGAACTCGACGCCGACGGGGCGACGGCCGCGGGCTGCAGCACGGCCCGGGTGGCCGGGCGACCGGTACTTCCGGGCCGGCGTCCTCGGCCCGGGGTCAGGAGTGCTCGGCCATCAGATCCGCGACCCACCCGAAGGTCGTCGCCGCGTCGACGGTCTCCTCCCAGCGGACCTCTCGGCCGGGGTGAGCCGCGCAGTGCAGCCCGGCGAGGAGACCGCCGTCCGGCAGCTGCTCAAGGACGGCCGAGGGCTCGGCGACGCACCGGCCGTGCCGCGCGGTGGCGCCGAGCCGGGCGGCGGCCAGCGCGGCCAGGTGCCGGGGCGGGAGGGTGCCGGTGGTGCGGCAGCCGTTGCACTCCAGCAGGTGCCGGACCGCCGGCCCGTGGGTCCAGAAGGCCCGCCAGATGCCTTTCTGCGCGCGTTCGTCCTGGTTGCAGCTCGCGCAGGCCGGCCCCCGGACAAAGTCGTGGCCGACCTGGTGGCAGTGGTCCCAGACGGCAGCCTGCCGCAGCCCGCACACCGCGCAGAGGTAGCCGTCGGCGCGCGTCGCCCGCCGCCGCTCGCTGGTGTAGCGCACACCCCGCATCGAACCGCCGTACAGGCGGTACTCGCCGCCCGCGCACGAGGGGCACTGGGTGATCCAGCCGTCCGCACCGGACGAGCGCCAGTCGAGGTTCTGCCGCACCCGGGCCGCCGCCGTCCGCAACGACCGGTCCTCCACCGCGCCGCACCCCGCGCACCGCTGCGCCCGCGCCAGCAGCACCAGGTGCTCGGAACGCCACCGGTCCAGCACCTGCGCCCACCGCTCGGGGATGCTCCACGCCCCGGCCCGGCGGCGCACCACCTCCATCACCACCACACCGGCAACGACCAGCGGGTCACGGCCGTCGGACTCCCGGACACCTCCGAACAGGCCCTTGAGATCCTTCACCGCCCGGCGCTGCGCCGCGGGGTCGAGCCCGGCGTCGAGAAGGTCGGCGGTCGGCGGGCGGCGGGCGGCCCGGGCGGCGCGATCGACGAGTTCACCCTGGATGGCCCGCCGCCAGTCGTCGTCGAAGCGGGAGTCCCGGTTCAGGTCCGTCCACGGCAGCCCCAGCGGGACGAGCCGCCCCGGCGCGGCGGCCACCGCCGCGAGGTCCTGCAGCGCTGCGTCGAGCAGGGCCTGGTCGACGTGCCAGATCCCGCTCCGCTTGACGCCGGGCAGCGCGGCGGCGCCCAGGTACAGGTGGCCCGTGTCGCGGAGGAAGTCGGAGTGGAGGCCCGCGGCGGCGAAGCGCAGCACGGGGGCGGTGAGCACGGACGCGGCCGTGGTCCGGGCGGCGGCAAGGGGTATCAGCACGGGGGCAGGGTGCCAGCACGTACCGACAACGCCCTGCGGGCGTACGGCTCCTGGGAAGGCCGGCCGACTTCCCGCAGAGCCGGCGGAAGACGCCGGGCTTCCCGCGCCGAGAGGTGACGGAGTGTCGGTTCGGACCGGCACGGTGGCCCCGGCGACGGACAGCCGCTCGGCCCAGCCCGGCACGATCGCCTCCCCGAGCCCTTCGCTGCCAGGACGGATCAGGACGTTGGCCCCCGCGAACCCGATCACGATGCGCTCCACCCTCACCACCTCGGACGCCCCCGACCAGGTCTTCCCGGCGGTACGCCGCCTCACCGCCCAATGGCTGAAGAAGAAGTTCGGGACCGCGCCGCTGGCGACCGGCAACCACCTCCTCAAGCCCGGCGCCGTCCTGGCCAACCAGGTCGTCTACGGCCCCAGCGGGAGCGAGCACGCGATCCGCCTCCAGCTGCGCGAGGACACCCCGGGCGCTGTCTGGCGCACCACCATCACCGCCGTCACGCCGCTCGACGCGCCGGCCGTCGTCAACGTGACCCTGGAGGCTTTCCCCAACGAGGACGCGAGCGTGACCCCGAAGCGGCCGGCCATCGTCCGGGACCTGGTCGCCGCCCTGGCCCCCTGCGACGGCCCGGCCCGCCTGACCCTCAGAGCCCAGGAGGTCGGCACCGACGTCGACCGGCTCCTGGACATCCTGTGCGACCCGGACCGGCAGCTGCCCGTGGTCGTCGCCGCCCGCCCGCTGCACCCCAGCCGGATCTGGTCGCAGCGTATGGAGCAGGTGATGCCGCACTGCGCCGGCGCGGCCTCCCTCTACCTGCTGCGGGACAGCGCCGCGGTCGACGCCTTCCGCGCCGCTGTCGGCGAGCACCACCGCGTCGGGCCGGGCGGCGTGCGCACCTTCCTGCCCGAGGCCGACCCCGCCTGGCCGGCCGACGCCGCCCGCCACCGCTTCGTGTCCTTCGCTCGGATGAGTGCCCCGGCCGACGGCGCCTTCCACACGATCGCCTTCAGGGCGCAGCGCTTCGCCTCCGCCGTCCCGCTGCCCGACTGCGTGCGCAACCTCGCCTTTCCCGACGCCGCCCAGGCCCATCAGGCCGAACGCAGCGCGGCCCTGGCCGCGGACCGGACCTCCGCCGAACTCGCCACCGTCCGTGCGGACGCGGAACTGCTGGCCGGGCTGCTCACCCAAGCCGACGCCGACCTCAAGGAGGCCGCCCGCAACGCCCAGTTGGACGCCCGGACCATCGGTTCGCTCGAAGCCCAGGTCGAGGAGGCCGAGGCGGTGTCCCTGCGCGACATCGAGGAGACGGTGGCGGCGTGGGACGAGGTCGAGCGCCTGCGGGCGGAGGCCGCGGTCCTGCGGGCGCGCCTGCGGGAGGCCGGGCGCTTCAACGACACGGTGGTGGAGGAGCAGGTGCCGGGCGTCCCGCAGTCCGTGGAGGAGCTGTGGGAGCGGATCGGCGAGTTCCCCGGCCTGGTGGTCACCGCCGACCCGGACGAGGCCCTCGCCCTGGACGAGTACCCGCGGGCCCGGATGTGGGCCGCCCGAATCTGGAACGGCCTGCGCTTCCTCGACGCCTACGCCGCCCACCCGGAATTCGACGGCCACGTCAAGCAGTTCGCCGACGCCGGGGCCGGCGGCGTGCTCTGGTCGCCCCGGCACGTCTCGATCAACGAGACGCAGGCCACCATGGGCCAGTGGGGGAGCGAACGGGTCTTCCCCGTCCCGGCCTGGGTGGCCCCGGAGAAAATGGCGGTGATGAAGCCGCACCTCAGGATCGACAACTGGAAGCGGGTCGCCCCGCGTCTGCACTTCCTCGACGCGAGGAAGATTCCCGGCCAGCGCCCGAAGGTCATCGTCGGCTATGTCGGCGCGCACCTGACCAACACCATGTCCTGACCACCTCCCGAGGGGCCGGGCGCCTCCTTCAGCGGGCGGTGGCGCGCTGCACGTCGTGGGCGTAGCGGCCGAGGGCCTGGCCGAGGCCGGCCCGGCCCTCGGTGCCGGGCGTGGAGGCGTCGACGGCGTTCTGCGCGAAGGCGATCACCCGGTGGGAGGAGTAGAAGTCCGTGCCGGGGTTGGACACCAGCGCGGTGAGGATGCGCAGGGCGTCCGGGGCCTGGGCGCTGCGGGCGGCACGCTCGGCGACCCGGTCAGGAACCTCGATGCCCGGGTTGGCGGTGACGGTGCGCAGGGTGCGGGCCAGCCACCGGTCCTGGTCGAGTCCTTCGGCGAAGCCGAAGTACCCGGTGCCCGCCAGGGCACCGACGAGGCCGGGGGCGCCGTCGGTGAGCTCCAGGACCTGGTCCCAGAGCCGGAAGGCGTGCTCATGCAGGCGGCCGGCGTCATCCTTGTGGGGGGTCGCGCGGGCGACGCCGCCCAGGAGTGCCGAGACGGCTGCCGGGCCGTCGTCGCCGGTGATCAGCTCGGCGAGGAAGCCGGAGCCGAAGGTGCCGGGGGAGTGGAGCAGGACGACGGCGAAGCGCTTGATCGCCTCCTCGACCTGGTCGCCTTGGAGGTAGTCCGCGGTCCGGCGGGGGTCGAGGTCGCCGAGCACGGCGTACTCGTCGGCGCCGAGGCGAGGTAGCCAGAACAGCCAGGTGTGGATCGGGGCGGGCGGTGCGGCGATGTCGAGCAGGACGGCCCGGTGGGCGGTGTACCAGGGCCGGGCGTGGCGGCGCAGCCGGGTGAGGAACGCGCCGATGGCGGCCAGGGCGCGGTCGTCGCGCCCGTCGGTGACGATCTCGGTCAGCAGGGTGTCGGCTTCGACGGGCAGGTGCCCGGTATCGGTCGTGCGGTGCACGGCCCACTCAAGGACGGCGACCAGGGCGAGGCCGCCGGAGGTGGCGATCGCGGTGATGTAGGGGTTGTCGGGTACGGAGGCGGGCCCGGTCCAGTCCCGGACGGCGGACGTCAGCCAGGTGACGGCGGCGGTCTCGTCGACTCCAGGGTCGGCACCGGCTGCCCAGGCTTGGCGCAGCAGGTGGAGCAGCGTGCAGCGGGCGCGCTCGTCGATGTCGGGGTCGGTGCTGCCGTCGCCCGCGTCGATCCGGGTCTTCAGGGTCCAGGCGGCGGCGCAGGCGGCGGTGAGGAGGTGCGTGTCGGTGTCGGGAAACCCGGCGGACTGCCAGGTGGTGTGCAGGCTCTGCAGGTAGACGGTGCACAGGTCGAACGTGCCGAGGGCCGCCATGACGCCTTCGATGTCGGCCGACCAGGCGGCGGGGTCCGCGAAGACGGCGTCCTGCAGCGTCTGCAGGTCGGCCCGGTCGAAGTAGTGCCCCTGCGAGGGGGCGCGGCCCGCGAGCTCGGCGGCACCCGCAAGGACGCCGTGCTCCTCGCACCGGGCGGCGAAGCCCTTCCCGGTGTTCTCGCCCCGGTCGGGGAGCGGCACGATCCTGATCAGCGGCTCGGTGAGGGCCGGCGGCGGCCCGGTGAACTCGGCCATCAGGTCCACGGTGGGGCGCCACGGTGCCATCACCGAACCGGGCGCCACCGGGGAGAGACAGTAGACAGTCCGCCAGACGGGAGGCAGAGCCGACTCCCGCTCCGCCTCCTCCGGGGCCGGCCCGGCCGCGTCGGTCGCGTCCTCGCCGAGCAGGTCGGAGAGCGCCTCCGCGCCGCCCAGCGCGGAGGCCAGCACGTCGGCGAGGCGGGCGTCTTCGTCGGCCAGCCGGGCGCGCACCGCCTGCAGCGCGTCCTGGTCCGGGACCGGGCCGAAGCCCTCGGTCAGGGCCGCTTCGAGGTCGGCCGTGGCCGCCGGCGGGCAGGTGCCGAGGGCCAGCTGGACGAACTCCCCGATGTCCGGGGTGAGGCAGGGCATGGTGTGCAGGCGGCCCAGCACCCCGAAGGCGGCCCTCCACCACGCGCTGTCCGCCGGCTCGCCGCCGGCGCAATCCAGGAGGTGGACGGCGACCAGCCGCTCGCGCTCCCATCCGCCCAGGGCCTTGGCCGTCCACGCGCCGGTCCGGACGGCCAGGCCGGTGCCGATCTCGCCGGACTCGATGCGCGCGAACTCGACGCAGGCAGCCGCGGCGAGCCGGGCCCCCGCCAGTTCCTGGCCCCAGGCCGTGTCCGGCTTCCGCAGATCGTCGCTCATCTGCAGGCGCTCCCGAACGCCCTCGACCGCGAGGTAGGAGGCCAGGACGGCCGCGAGGCCGGCGCGGACCCGCTGGGCCAGCTGCGCACCGCCCGTCCGTCCGGCCTCCAGCAGCTGGGCCAGGACGGCGCGGACGGTCCAGGAGTCGGCCACGGAGCCGTCCGACCCCACCGACAGGGCTCTGACCGTCGCCTCCACCCACGCGGCGTCCCGGTACTGCGGCGCGACCTCCTGGGCCCAGGAGAGCGCCTCGGTCCGCACGACGTCGACGGGGTGCTGCTTGAGCGCCCCGTTGACGAGGGGTGCGCCGTGGCCGCCGAGGCGCTGGCACAGGTAGACGAGGCGGGCGGTGGCTGCGGGTCCGGCCCGCCGGATCGCCTCCAGGCGCCCGCCCTTGTTCAGCCACGCCACCAGACGGGCCGGGTCCTGGCCGGCGAGGCGCTCGAAGTACGGTCGCGCCGGCCACTCGCCCTCCTCCGGAAGGAGCCGGACGTCCTTCAGCTTCTCCAGCCACTCCCACCCGTCGAACTGGCTGAACAGGTAGGGGGCGGCGGCGGGATTGTGCAGGTCGTTGACCTTCCGGACCTGCTCAGGAGTCGGGGAGGTGACCTTGCCGAGCTCGACCCACTCGGGGGCCTGGTCGACGACGGTGGCGATGAGCTCCTGGATCAGGAGCAGGCAGTCGTGCAGCATCGCGACCGCCGTCGCTGCGGTCGCCGTCGTGCCGGAATGGATGACGCCCGACCCGATGCCGTACTGCTTCGACTAGCCCCTGAACGCCTCCTTCTCGGCCCTGCCCGGCTCCCGGCCGGTCTCCTTGCGGACCACCGCGCACAGCAGCATGACCCGGTAGGCGTCCTCCTCGGCCTCCATCGCGCACTGCCGCGCGTAGGCGGTGCCCAGCGCCTCGAGCCGCCGGTCGAGCACCGCCTGGCGGTGGAAGTCCTCGTTCGAGCGGATCGTGTGGAGTTCGCGCAGTGCCACGGCCAGGGGGTGCCCGGCGGTCAGCACCTCGGGCACCGCGGTGCCGAGCGCGTCGACGGCGTCCAGCACCTTCTGGACCGCTCCGAACGCCGACACCGGCGGGCGCCCGCCCGCCGTCGCGCTGGCCCGGGCGTGGAGCAGCTTGGTGACGGCCTTCCCCAGGGCGCTGCCGGACGTCACCTTGGGCGGGAAAGCGGATAGGGAGTCCAGGGTCGTGAACAGGCCGTCCACCGGCGTCGGCGCCTTCGGCGATCCGTCCGCCTCGAAGACCGCGGCAAGCGACTTCTTGACGGCCGTCCGGGCGGCCTGCAGCCCCTCGGCCTCGCCCTTGCCGATGTCCATCAGGCACTCGATCGCGACCCGGCACATCGCCTGCGCGGTGACGTACGGCTTCCGACGGCCGTCCGGCTCGCACAGCAAGTCGCAGACGTCCCGCAGGATGCCCAGCGCGAGCGCGCCCGCCTTCCCGTCCGAGAAACACTGCAGGCGCAGGGCGAAAGCAGAACCTTCGGCCAGCAGCGCCACGTCGTCCGCCGAGGGCCTGGTCAGGTCAGCCTGGAAGATGTCCACGTCGGGCACCGTAGCGGCCGAGCACGCCGAGGGCGATCGGTTTCGGGGAGCAGCACCCGGGTCGCGAAGAGGAAGTTGACGGATCGTCAGCCACGACCGGCCGCCCAACCTCCCCCACCTGTCCCCCGCGCATCGCCGACACCAACACCGCCCCTCCGCTCGCGGGCGGACCGCTCGACCTCCCACCGCCCGGGCGGCACGGCTGCCCGCGCCTGCCTGGTTCCGGCGTTCCCGCTTCGCCGGGGCCCCGCGCTGGAATGATCGGAACCGTTGCCGGGCCCGCGCCCGGCGCCAAGGACCCGCAGCATCGGCGCCGACCCACCCCGGGCGGCGGGCGGTCCGGGGCGCGATCGAGCAGGGGGTAGAGGGTCTTGGCCGTGCATCTCGACAAGGCGCTGCGGGTGGGGGACTACCTGCAGATCGCGTCCTACCGGTGGTCCGTGGACGGCACCCCGGACGGCGAGGGCTACGCCCGGATCGAGCGGGTCGAGCACATTCCGCCCGCGGACGGTCTCCTCGACCAGGACGCCGGCGGGTTGTTCAACACGATGGCGCGCGGCAAGACCATGGTCGCCGTGTTCTGCCAGGGCATGCCCGGGCCCTTGCTGCTGCGCGGCGGGGACCACCGGACCGCGGACGCGATCGACGCGCGGCGCCTGGCGCGGGACGCGGCCGACCCGACCTGGACGCCCGGCGCGCCGCTGCTGTTCCGGGACGCGGCCGAGCCACTCGAGGCGCACTGGTCCCGCACCGAGCCCGCTCCGCCCGCCGCCTTGCCCGCCGAAGCCGGCCCCGACCGGCCCCGCGCCCCGCGCCGAGCCGCCACGTTCACCAAGCCGGTCCGCGCCCTGAAGGCGGGCGACTACCTGCAGATCCACGCCCACCGCCACCCCGCGGCGGACATGGGCGTCGACGAGGGCTTCCACCGTGTCGAAGCCGTCCACCACCTCCCCGCCGAACACCTGCCGACGCTCCTCGCCGACCCCGCCCGGGCCCGCGACGGCCTGGTCCTCGCCGCCGTCCACGGCGTGCCCGGCACCCTGATCCTGACCGGCACCGACGCCACCGTCCTGACCGCGCCGAACCCCGAGCGCCGGCGCAACGACGAGACGGACCCCTGGACCGGAGGCACCCTCCACCACCTCACCGGCGCCACCACCCCCGACCCGGCCGCCCAGCAACAGGCCGACCGGGCAATGCGCCCCGAAGCGCCGGACGGGGAGATGGACCTCTACCCGAGCCAGTTCACCGACCCCGGCGCCCGGACCCTGCACATGGACGGCGTCACCGGCACCCGCCCGGTGCCGCTGGCCGCCCTGCCGTGGCCCCACCACCAGCACAAATGCGCCTACACCGCCCGGGGCAAGGCCCTCGCCCGCACCTACCCCGACGGCCGCCGCGAGGACCAGGTCGCCCGCGCCGAACTCTTCTCCCGCCTCACCCCCGCCGAGTTCGCCGCCTGCCCCCGCCACGAGGCGGACAACTGGCCGGCCATCGCCCGAGCCGCCCTCGCCCTCGCCCTCGCCGAACAGTCCGGCGACCCCGAACACGCCGCCCGCGCAGGGGAGATGGACCACCTCACCCCCCGCGACCGCGCATGGGCACGCACCATGGTCGGCCCGGCCGGCATCATCTGGGACGACGGCGCCGAAGCCGTCACCGACGGCCAGCACCGGCTGTGCGCGCTGCGCGCCGCCGGGGTGGAGACCGCCCCCGTCTTCGGCTGCTACCTGCCCGACCAACTGCCCGCCCCGCACCAGGACGCCGCCCGGCAGGCCCGCCGCACCGTCGAGGCGTACTGGCAGGAACGGCTCGCCGAGTTGGTCGGCCCCGGTCGCCTGGCCGGGGCTCTGGCACGCACCGTCGCCCGCCACCCGGCCCTGCGGATGCTGCTGCCGCGCCCCGGCCGCCGGGCCGACTGAACCCCTTCGACCGAAGGCGGCCGGCAGGAAGCCCTCAACACTGCGTCCCGGAGGCGACCACGACCCGCAGGGGTCCGCCCTCGCGTACCGGGGGAGTACGGGTCGGTCCGCCCCGTGGTTGACGTCGACCGCTCGTCAGCTGCCGTCGGTGAGGTGCGCGGTGGGCGGACGAGAGGGGCGGGGCGGGATGTTCGCCGGGGCGTCGGCGGGGACGGCGGCGATGGGTCGGGGCGGTGCGAGCAGGTAGTCGCCGTCGTCCGGTGCGGCGGGCGGCGGCACGTCGGCGGAAGGCGGTGCCGACGGGGGCGCTGTTCGCGGCTGCCGGGTCGGGAGGGTGGTGCCGCGCTTCGCGGCCGGGCGTGGGCGCGGAGGTTCGGGCGGCAGGGGCGGCGGGCAGGCGATGGCGGTGGGTTCCCCGGTGCCGGGGTGGGTGGTCCAGTGGGCGAGCTGCCAGTGGGCGCTCAGCCACAGCCGAAGCTCGTCCGCCTCCGGCCACAGCGACCAGGTGCCCACCGCCAGCACCGAGGTGCCGGGCCGCAGCGGGGCCAGCAGCGCGGGCCGGTCGGTGCGCAGCCGGACGGCAAAGGGTCGGCCGCCGGGGCGGGGTGCGGCGGCGTGGAGGGTGGCGTAGGCGGTGGGGCGGGTGAGGTCGGAGACGCGCTGCACGGTGCCGTGGACGGCCACCGGGTGACGGGGCTGCTGACCGTCTGCGAGGAGCTGGTGCAGGCCGGTCGCTGCCCGGGCGGGGTAGCAGAACCGGGACCAGGGGATCGGGCGGGTCGCGTCCCCGTACAGGACGCGGAAGCGGGCCACGGCCCGCGAGTCGAAGTCGTGCAGGGCCAGGAAGTGCGCGATCTTGGCGGCGGAGTTCAGCGCGGGCGGGACTGCGGGGCGGACGGTGGTGAAGGTCAGCGAGGCGCCCCGCCCGCCGTCGGGCTCCGCCGTGCCGGGCTGCGGCCGGGCGGGAGTCCGCTCGCCGGGCCCGGCGGGCAGGACCAGGCGCAGTCGGCCGGCGTCGTCGATCTGGGCCAGCCCCTGAGAGGCGCGGGCGATGGCGCGCAGGACCTCCTCGGCGTTGTACGCGCACTCGTCGGCGTGCCGCCCACCGTCGTCGAGGCGGAAGTGCGCGGCCACCACGGTCGGCCGCGGACCGTCCTTGCCCTTGAAGTAGGCGCCGACGCCTTCCACACGGACGTCGCAGTAGCGGCACGTCAGCGGCTTGGCGTCCGGCGGGAGTTGGGCGATCTCGCTGGCGCGCACGCGCTTGCCGTCCCGGGTGCGCGCCTCGGTCATTCGGTAGCCGTTCCCCGCCACCCCCGCTCCCTCCGGCTCGACGGACCGTCCGTACTCCGATCATGCCGAACCCGCGCCCCAGCCGGGGCGATTCGCCGGAACCCGGCGCCCTGCGACCCGTCGGCGTCCGGTGGCGCATGGCCGGGGCACGGGTCCGAGAGCGGGGCCGGGGCCCCTACCGGTGGCCGCCCTCCTGGTGCCGGGGGCACCAGCGGTCGAAGAACTCCCCGATGCCCCCGATGTCGGCCGGCATGCTGCGCACGAACGCGGTGATCACGACGATCTCGGCGGTCTCGTCCCCGGGCGCGGGCGGCCGGGGGTCCTGGCGGGCCAGCTTGGTGAGGTCGGCGGCCTGGAGGGCGGCGACGCCAGCCCGGTGGCGCTCGCTCAGCGGGGCCGGGCCGGGGACGGCGTCAGCCGCGACGAGGTAGACCTCGGCGAAGGGGTCGAGGGCGATCGCGTGGGCGGCCAGGTGGCGGCGGTAGGCGGGGGAGTCGACGGGCGCGGTGTTGGCCTCCTCGCCGGGCCGGGTGGCGGCCAGGACGCAGTCGTCGCCCAGCATCGCGCTCACCGTGCCCGCCTCGGGCCACCGCTCGCCCAGGCGCCAGTGCCCACCGGCCGGCGGGTAGTAGAGCCAGGGGTCGCCGTCCCGTTCGAGGTCGGCCAGCGCCCGCAGCCCGGCGGTGAGCTCGTACAGGTCCAGCACCCTCCCCTCGGGGTCGGCGGCGGTGACGAGTTCGGCCACCTGCGGCTCGGCGTCGGCCGGCACAGGGCGGGGGACGAGCAGCCGCCGGTCGCAGCTGCGCACGGTGCGGGCGCCGGCGGCGACTTCGCGCCCGGCCTGCTCGGCCAGGGCCATTGCGGCGGGCAGCGAGCCGGCGGAGCCGAACCGCAGGGGCGGCACTGCGTGGTGCACCCAAGCCGGTACTCCCGCGGGTCCGGGGTGGACGGCGTACTTGAAGCCGCCGCGCTCGTGCTGGTCGACGCGCAGCTGCAGCGGGACGGGGCTGCCGGGCAGCGGCGTGGCGGCGATCCAGCGGGCCTGCGGCGCCCTCCCCGCGGACAGGTCGGCGTCCTCGGCGGGATCTGCCCGCTCCCAGGGTCCGCGGGTGGGGACCTGGTGGGTGGCGGCGGCCAGCGCCCAGTCCAGCAGGCGGATCAGGATCTGCCGCCCCTCCTCGACCAACTCCTCCCAGCCCGGGCGGAAATCCTGGGCGGCCTCGTCGTCGATCACCGGCAGGAAGGCGAGCCGGCCCAGCTCGGCGAAGTCGACGGGGCACCCTTCCAGTGCCCGGCTGCACCCGGGCGGGTCCAGCGGACCGCTGTCCCCGAAGCCGCCCTCGGCGGCCCGGCGGCGGTTCGCGCTCCAGCCGCCCTCGTCGTCCAGGTAGCCGGTGCGCGGGTCGGCGAGCTCGGCGTCCGCCACCTCCAGCGCCCAGCCGGCCGCCCGCACCGCTACCTCCGTCGACTCGATCCCAGCCAGCACGCACAGCCCCTCCGGCGCCGCCTCGGGCCGCCCCGTGCCGGGGACCGGGGGGTAGCTCGCCAGGAACGGGAGCACCGCGCTGCTCGCGCCGACCCGCTCCCGCGCCGGCCGGACCGGCCACAGCTCACGGTCCAGGTGGAGGGCGGCCCACGGCAGGGTGAGCCGGGTCCGGCCACCGGACAGGTCGACCAGCCGCCCGGAGTCCACCGCCAGCTCCACCGCCCCGTCGCGGAAGGGGAGTTTGGCCAGCAGCTCCAGCAGCACCACGCGCCGCAACAGCGCGGACAGGTCCCCCGCGCACGGTGCCACCCGCTGCCGCTGCGCCCGTCCGGCCGCGTCCTCCCCAGGCCCCGGGGAAGAGGCGCGGTCCGCGGCCCCGGCCAGGAGGACGTCGCCGACGTTGATCGCGTCCGCCACCGCCCGCTTCCAGTCCCGGGCGAACGTCTTCGCCAGGACGATCCGCCGCTCGGGGGCACCGACGGGATGGAGCACGACGTCCTTCGCCCCGGCGCTCCACCGCAGCCCGGCCACCCCGGTCAACGCCCCGTCGGCCCGCCGGACGGGCAACAGCGCCCGCGCCCAGCGGCCGAGCTGCGCCCGGTCGACGTGGACGAGGGTCTCGCCGGGGCGCGGAGTGACGCGGCCGATGCCGAAGGGGCCGCCGGTGGCAGCGGGCCGGTGCGATCCGTAGGCGGCGAGGAGGGCGGCCAGCACCCGCGCCTCCCAGAGCTCCTGCTCCGGGTGGAGCGCGCCGGGGATCGCAGGGCCGTGCGCGCTGAGCTCGGCCAGGGCGAGCTGGTGCGTCTCGCCGGTGGCGAGCGCGCGGGCCTGGGCGAGCCGGCCGACCGGCTGGCGGCGGCCAGGCGAAGAAGAGGGTCGTGTGGTCATGGGAGTCCCGTCGCGCACTGCCCGGCCAGCACGTCGAGGAGGAGACCGCGGACGTGGTGCTGCTGAAGACGATGAGGGTGCGCGTGCTCGCGCGATTCTGCCTTCCCGGTGCCGCACAAGGCCGGGAGCGGCACCCCGGCACGGCGACCGAAGGCCGCCGCCCGACATTCTAGGACCTGGGCCCCGGCAGCCCCTACCACCCGATCAAGTGAACTGCGGCTGCGCCCGCGACCGCTTCGCTCCGTGGGCCGGCACCCGGCCGGTTGTCGGCCGCCGGGTACCGGAGAGCAGTGAAGAGAGACGGTTTCTGGTGCGTATCACTGTTTCTCTGAGCAACAGTGATACGCACCGCTCCGAACCGGCGGCACGCCCTGGAGGCCGAGCAGTGCGAGCGGGAGCTCCAGTTGCCCGTTGGCGGGCTGTTCGCCGAAGTGCGAGGTACCGCGACATATTTGTCAGATACCGCGACACACCAGGGGGAGTTGTGTCGTACGGGGAGCGACATGGTTGGGCCGAGGGCCGGAGTTATCCAGTTGCGGCGGCAGGTGCTGCTGCGCCGGTCAGCCGTCGTGCGGCTGACCGGCGACCGTCAGACCGGAGAGGGCGATCAACGGTTGGGCCCGGGCCGGCCGATGTGGTCCGCTGGTGGGTTCGGCAGCGGCCAGACCTCGGGTCGTGCTTGCCGGCGAGCACGTCCAGGAGGTCGTCCTCGGGCGGGTGAGGTGACGCAAGGCGCCTGCCGCTTTCGGATCGGACTTCTCGGCTCTCGGGACGCGAAGAACAGGGACGGCTCTCAGTGCGTATCACTGTTATTCTGAGTAACAGTGATACGCAGCTATCCACACTCGGCAGCCGGGTAGCCCTTCGGAGGCCGTTGAGGACGGGGCCCTCGAACGCTCCGAAACCGCCACATCGCAGCGGCACGCAGTGGGGTCGGCCTCGACGCTGCGCGCCCGGGCGGCACGGCCACGCCTCCCAGCAGAGTGTTGGCCCAGGTCATCGGCTATGTTGCCGAGAGAAACAGTGATCCGCTTCTCCGAGGTGCAGTTCACTGTTGCCGAGAGAAACAGTGACTTGCACCTGCTCGCCCGCTGCGCGCCGACCCGCCGCACGGCGGAGGTGTGCAGTTCACTGTTTCTCTGAGCAACAGTGAACTGCACAACTCCGGCGGCAGACACAGCGGCGGCGGTACGCGGTGATCCGCGTACCGCCGCCGAAGGCAGGAAGGTCAGGAGGCTCGTCGCCTCAAGGGGATGACGGTGGCGTTGTCGGTTGCGCCGGCCTCGGGCCCCAGCCGGTAGTAGGCGATGTTCTGTTCCTTGGCGGCCTGCTCGACCCAGCCCGCGGCCAGTACGTCCTTGATCTTGCGGGCGTACTGACTGCGGTTCATGCCGATCTCCTTGGCGATGGCCATCCCGGACTGCAGGACGGTGCCTTCCGCGGTCTTCTTGGCGGAGAGGAAGTGAAGGACGATCTTCGCTTCGGTGGGGGGCAGGGCGATGACCTTGCGCAGGATGGCTGGCTTGACGGGTTCAGCGTCGAAAAGTTCGCGGGTGTGGCTCATGCGGACTTCTTCACCTTCTTCGCGTCGTCGCCTTCGAGGCCGGGGAGGACGGGGAAGCGCAGGGTCTTCACAGCCTCTCGCTGGCCCTTGCCTCCGAGTCGTGAGGCGAGGTGCTCGGTCACTCTGTAGTACACCACTCGTCCGTGGGTCTCCGCCTTAATGAGCAGCTCGGACTTCTTGAGCCGGGTAATCGAGGCGGACACGGTCCGGACGCTGATGCCGAGATCGTCGGCGATGGCCTGCTGGACCATGCGCAGGACGCCGTCGTCGTCGGAGCCGTGGATGTGCAGTTGCAGCACGTCGCGGTCGGACGGCTTGAGGCCGTTGTCCTTTCGGAGGATCAGCACCATCAGATGGTCCGCGACCGCGGTATAACGCTTGCCGCGGAAGTTGTACGGGATCAGTCCGTCGAAGGACTCCGTGACCTCGACCGTTTCCCCAGTCTCAGGGTCGACGAGCGTACGAGTCCGGGGTGCCAATGGCCGCATACGCCGTTCACGCCTTTCCTCTGAGTAACAGTGCTCCGCAGAGTTTGGCAGACCACTGTTACTCCCAGCAACAACCGCCACGCCGGGGAGAACTGTTACTTTCAGTAACAGTGGTAGCTCTGTGTGTGCGTATTAACCATGCTGTAGTTGCGTATCCACAGGGCTGTGACCATGGGTTTTGCCATTTGACTCTTCAGGGGTAGTGACCGTGGGGGACACGGTGACCCTCAGCCGGGTGTCTGCCGACCCGGCACCCTCATCGGCCGGCAACCTCAGCCACGACCGTGGGTCGTCCCGCAGCTGGGTGGGTTCACCAGCTGCGGGGGCATCGAGCTCCGCTCGATCCGGCGGTACCGCGCACCGCCTGTGCCACCCCCCGTGACGTTACTCCCGGAACGACGTGATGGCCTTCGGCGCGCGGAGCGCCGGCGGGGGCTCCTCCGGACCCCGCCCCCGCCGGATCGGTTCTGGTGGTGCTGCCCGGGCCAGTCCCGCTGGTCCGCATTTGGGGTCGGTGCGCCTGGTGCTGGCGGTCGTCCGGCTCGGTGTTCGGCCCGTCCGTCTGTCGTGCTGTTCCTGGTGTGGGTTCGGTCCCGGTGGGGTTGTTCTGTGGTGGGGCGTGCATTTTGTGCACGGGGTGGTGGTGGGTGTTCTGGGTGGTGGGGCGTGCACTTTTTGCACGGGGTGGTGGGGTCCCTGCTCCTGTTGGCCGTTTGTGGGGTGGTTGGCAGGTGGTGGAGGTGTTGCCGGTGGCGGGGTCGTGGCGGGCCGCTGAGGGGCTTCTGAGGGCCGTTGGCGGCCTGTCCGGCCCGGAGGGTCGGCGGCGGCGTGCGGGGGTGCTGTGGGGTGGTGGTCGGCCCCGATTCGGGCGTGTCCATGCCAAGTGTGGGAAGTGGTCTAGGCCTTACCCCCGGAGGAGGCGGTTCCACCATCATGCGCATGCCATTTCCGGCATGTGGTCCAGTCCACTACGAATGGTCTACACCTTACAGGTCTATACCACTCAAAACTGACGGACCGTCACAAAAAACTGACGACACGTCAGCTAACCCGATCCGCCCCACCCCCCACCCGGACCCGCTACACTGGACCCATGACCACCACCACCCACCACCCAAGCGCGGAGCGCGCCACCACCAACGCCCTGACCAGCCAAAACACCACCCACCACCCCCAAAAGGCCGGCCGAACCCCCACCCACCACCACCGCGCTCCGAAGGCGCCCCGCCACCC
>NZ_JBIUTD010000021.1:0-131676 GCF_044741705.1 Kitasatospora sp. NPDC088134
GGCAACGCCGGCGGTCTCACCATGATCGATCAGACTCCTTCAAGCAGCAGGACCCGCAACAAACGAGCCCTGCCACAAAGTCTGACGCGGGACATTGTGGGCGACCTTCTTCAGGTTGTCGCCGGCCTTGCGGTAGAAGTTCTTCAGCGCCTTCCCGGCGTCCTCGGCGAGGGTCTTGCCGAGCTTCTGCGCGCCGTGCTCCAGCGCCTTGACGATCTGGTTGCTCATTCGAAGCTCACCGACGCGATCTTGGACTGGAACACTTCGGCGTGGCCGGCCACCGTCTCGGCGTGCTCGTGCACCATCCGCGCATGCTCGTCCAACGCGTCCGGATCGATCCGGAACCCGGTCCCGCCGCCCCCGCCGCCGTTCGCCGACACCCCGAGCGCGGACTCCGCCGCCTGGAACACCAGGCCCTGCACCGCCCTGGCCACCGTGTCGATCAGCGGACCGATCGCCGTCTCCACCACCTGCGCGATGATGTACTGCTCCAACTGCTGTTCCAGGTAGTTGATCAGACGCTTCGCGGTCTCCTCGATCAGCAGCACCGCCGCCTGGTCCGCCACGAACGCCGCCGCCAGCGCGATCAGCTCGCCGATCGTCTCGACCTTCATCGCTACGGTCACGTCCGCCGCGATGTCCAGCGCGTCCGCCACCACGTGGCACGCCTGGACCAGTTCGTTCAGATGCTGGTCCGAGACCGACGCCCACTTCGCCAGCAACGCCTCGTACGCCTGCCCCAACTGCTGGACCGTCGACGTCGACTGCTCGTGCGCCGACTCCACGTTCTGCCCGAACTCCCGCACATGGGAAGCGAACTCACGAATCTTGTCCTCGTTCACTGTCGGTCAGTTGATACCGATGAACGACAGGAACTCCACTACCTCACCGGGCAGTTCGATCGCCACGCCACGCCCGCCCCCGATGGCACCCACACATCCGTGCGAACGTAACCGCCAATGCTCAGGGGTAAGCACACTTTGCCGATTCGTGACTACGGACGCGCCAAGTCCGGTTCCACGGACCCACCACCCGCGGACCCCAACGGCGCCGGAAATCAGACTGCGCTCAGTAGCGACCCATGTGCGGCATGGCCTTCTCCGCCAGTTCGATGATCGCCCGCGCCTTCGGCAGATCTCCCTCGACTTCCTCGGGCGTGATCAGCGGAGCTTCGGCAGATCGGTACTCGCTCTCGTTCCTGCGGACGCGCATACGGCTGAACGGTCGCAGGATGCTTCCGAGCGGTGGGTCCAACTGTGCCTTCACCGTCTCGTAGACGGCGACATGGCCACCCCTGCTCGTGGCACGAAGTCCCTGATTCGCCAGGACCGCCGCAAGCGCCTTGCGTGCAGCGTCATAGGCGAGGCTGTACGCACCGACCGGGTCGACATCGGCGAGCAACTTCGCAGAGGCCAGGTGCTGCCGGGCCTGGACAAGTTCTGCCTCTGCGTGTTCTGTCGACGCCGGCACCCTCTCGACTTCCCGCCGTTGGATCAGGTCGTCAACTACGGCGCGGCCCTGCTCCCAACGACTCATTCGCTGCTCTCCTCATGTAGTTGCAGCCGGACCAGCGGTCGTTCGCGGACCGAGGTCAGGAACGGTTCGTCACTCGGCGACGCCCATGCCTCAGGAGTGACGCGGTGGACGTTGACCTCCCGGAACAGCTCCCGGGATGCGCGCGCGGCGAGATCGAACAGCTCGTCCGGATCGGGCCGGCCGATGACCAGGACGTCGACGTCCGCCGGGATCGGTCCGGGCACTCCGCTGTGCCTGGCCGCCCAGGAACCGTAGATGTACGCCTCATCGATGCCGTCCAAGCCGGACAGCAGCGAGCTCAGCCGAGGCATCGGGCCGTAAGTCGCCAGCAGCAGGTCACACAGCGGCCTGTACAGGACGGTGTCAGTTCTCGCGCTGATGACTCGGGTTCGCCCCACGCGTTCCTCGGAGAGAATCTCCGCGCCGACCAGCCGGTCCGCCTCTCGAAGGACGGCCGTGTGTGAGGCCCCCAGTTCCTTGGCAAGGTCAGTGAGGGTCCAGCTGCGATCCGGATGCAGCAACACCAGCGCCAGCAGGTCTCCCTGCAATTGCGACCGAAAGAGAGCGAGTAGCGAGGGGGCAGGCATCTTCATCAAGCGCACAATATCATGCGCGTAACGCAGATATGTGTTGTGTATGGCTGCGTCGCCGCAGGTCGGACTGCGATGGGTGAACGAGGATTGACCGAGGTCACCAGCGTCCCCAGCCTGGTCCGCTCCGTGGCCGTCGCCGCCGCCGTCAACGTCGGCACCGCCCCGAACCAGGTCTCCTCGCGGAGGCTCCGCCGGCTCAGCTGGTCGTACGTGCAGGCGGCGTGGAACCCCAGCTCCTCGGCCCGCCGCCAGATCTTCTGCCCCTCGGCCCACCGGTGGACGGGGAGGCTCACCGTGCTGAGTCGCATGCCGCCGACCCTGCGCCGCGGAGCGGGTCTCACCCTCCCGGGCTCCGGACGTCGCTGCCACCACCGGACCGGCAGCGCCGGATCGAGCCGCGAGGGCCCCGGCGCCGCGCGCGGCAAGCCAAGCACAGGAAGCCTCGACGATGCGCAGCGGTCCGGCGCCACTGCCCGAGTGGCCCACCCGGTACTCCTCTCATAGGGGGCGGGGGCCCTGGGCGCCCGGCGGGTTGCCGGCCCAGTTCTCGAACTTCACGCCCAGGGAAAGGCCGACCAAGTCGAGACATACCGCAGTATGCTTGCTTCATGGCAGCTACCACCCGGATCACAGTGACTCTGCCCACCGAGCAGGTGGCCGAGCTGAAGAAGCTCACGGACAACGTCTCCGGCTACGTCGCCGAAGCGGTCGCCCGGCAGATCAGGCACCAGTTGCTCGGCGAGGAGCTGCGCCGCTACGAGGAAGAGCACGGCGCGTTCACAGAAGAGGAGCTTGCTGCCGCGCAGGCGAGGATTTTCGGCTCGGCTGGGCCCGACAACACGGCGAACGCCGCGTGAGCGAGCGTGTCGAGACGGTCGTGCTGGATTCCCAGGGAGTGTCCGCCTGGATTTCACAGGACCGCACCGTGCTTGCGATGATCCGCTCCTTCCACTCCATGGCGGCCGATCTGGTGGTCTGCGCCAACACCATCGTGGAGATCGCGCACGCACGGGTGGACACTCCTCGGCTGAACTGGGTGCTCTCACAGGTCAAGATCGAGGTGGTCACCGAGCAGGCCGCCAGAGCCTCCGCAGCGCTGCTGAAACAAGCCGGCCTTCATGGCCACAAGTACGCCATCGACGCGACCGTTGCCGAGATGGCGCTGCGCCAGCCCGGACCGGTGGCCATGCTCACGCCGGACGTCGACGACATGCGGAAGCTCTGCGGCACCCGAGTCCGACTCATCGCGATCTGAACCAAGCGGGGTCCGGAGGCTCTCGGCGAGCGTTTCCGCAGCTCAGGCTGCGATAGGTGAAAAAGGCTTGACCGAGGTAGCCGGCGTCCCCAGCCTGATCGGCTCCGTGGCCGTCGCTGCGGCCGTCAGTGTCGGCACCGCCCCGAACCAGGTCTGTTCCCGGAAGCTCCGCCGGCTCAGGTGGTCGTGCGGGTAGGCGGCGTGGAACCCCGGCTCCTCGGCCCGCTGCCGGATCTTCTGCCCCTCGGCCCACCGGTGGACGGGGAGGAGCACCGTGCTCAGGTCACCGGCCGGAACGACTCCGATCGGAGGTCGAGGACGATCGTGACGTCCGCGGTGGAACGGATCACCGCGCGGTCGCCGGTGACCGTGAGGTCTACGAACGGATTCGATTCCTCCAGGTACACCGCCCAGAGCAGGTCGTGGTCCGGGCTCAGCCGGGCGAAGAAACCCTCGGACCCGTGGGAGCCCTCGCCGCAGCACAGGTAGCCCGCACCGGCGGGGAGCTCCACCTCGGCAGTGGTGGTCAAGGATGTGATCCACTCGGGGTCCTCCCGGAGGAACTCCTCGACGTCGAACCCGTCGAGGACCCGGAGCCCGCCCGGCGCCCGGGGATCGACCTCGACGTCGAAGGCACCGCCGGCAGCGGTGTACAGGCCGTCGCGGATCGGGAGCTGCTCCCGGCTCCAGAGCCGTGCGAGGGCGGTCATCTGCTTCTCCTTCGCGGGTACGGCACCTGCTGGGGCCGTTCGGAGCGGCCGTGCGACGGCACCGGCCGGCCGTTGAGCCGGTTGCGAGGGTCCCTGGAACGGCGATCGAACGCCTCCTGCCAGGTCGGTCCCGTCGTGGACGCAGGATACGGCGAGTCGGGATCCGACCGGGGGAGAGAAGTTCCCGGCAAGAAGTTCCGACTCGCGGCAACCTTTTGCGACCCCTGCGACCACAAGGGTGCGGAGCCGGCCCGGTGGCCGGCTTCCCCCCGACCCCTCGTGCAGAGTTCGCAAGGAGAACGCCCACCCATGAGCAACCCCACGATCGGCAGGCGCCGCGGACGTCACCGCCGTCGACTGAACGTCACGGCGCTGGCGATCGCTGCGTCCCTCGCCGTCGGGTCGTACTTCGTGTTCGTGCACGAGGACTCCCAGGCCGCGACGGTCGACGGCGGCGCCTACTACCGGCTGGTCTCGGTGCGCAGCGGCCAGGTGCTGGACGTCAACGCCTTCTCCACCGCCGACGGCACCCGTATCCAGCAGTGGACCGACCAGAACACCGCCAACCAGCAGTGGAAGCTGAAGTCCACCGGGGACGGCTACTACGAGCTGGTGAACCGCAACAGCGGCAAGGTGCTGGGCATAGCGGGCGACTCGACCGGGCAGGGGGCCGCCGCCGAGCAGCAGACGGACCGCTCCACCGCCTCCCAGCAGTGGCGGATCGACGAGGTGAGCGGGTCCGACGCCGTCACCTTCACCTCCCGCAAGAGCGGCCAGGTCCTGGACGTGTCGGGCAACTCCACGGAGCGGGGCGCGCAGATCGTCCAGTGGCCCGGGTGGGGCGGCGCCAACCAGCGGTGGCAGCTGGTGAAGGTGCCCGGGACCGGCGGTGCCCAGGGCTCCGGCTCGTACGTGTGGCGGAACGCCCCGGTGGTGGCCGGCGGTTACGTCACCGGCCTGGTCTTCAACCAGAAGGAGAAGGGCCTGCTGTACGCGCGCACCGACATGGGCGGCGCGTACCGCTGGGACACCGGCGCCGAGCAGTGGACACCGCTCACCGACTGGGTCGGCCAGCAGGACTGGAACCTGCTGGGCATCGAGTCGCTGGCCACCGACCCGGTCGATCCGGACCGGCTCTACCTCGCGGCGGGCACCTACACCAACGACTGGGCCGGCAACGGCGCGATCCTGCGCTCCACCGACCGCGGCCGCACCTTCCAGCGCACCGACCTGCCGTTCAAGCTGGGCGGCAACGAGGACGGCCGCGGGGCGGGCGAGCGCCTGGTGATCGACCCCGCGAACCACGACCATCTGCTGCTGGGCACCCGCAAGAACGGCCTGTGGCGCAGCACCGATGCCGGTAGGAGCTGGAGCCAGGTCTCCTCGTTCCCGGTCAAGGACGGCGCGAGCTCCGGCACCGGCCTCTCCTTCGTGACGTACGGCCCGGCCGGCAGCGGAACGATCTACGTCGGCGTCGCCGACAGGTCCACCAACCTGTACCGCTCCACCGACGGCGGCAACTCCTGGCAGGCCGTCCCCGGGCAGCCCACCGGCCAGGTGCCGCAGCACGGCGTGCTCTCCGCCGACGGGTCGCTGTACCTGACGTACACCGACGCCCCCGGGCCCAACGGCGTGACGGCGGGTTCGGTGTGGAAGTACACCACCTCCGGCGGGGCGTGGAAGGACATCTCGCCGTCCCGGGGCAGCTACGGGTTCGCCGGTCTGGCCGTCGACCCGCAGAAGCCGTCCACGGTGATGGTCAGCACGCTGGACCGCTGGTGGCCGCAGGACGAGGTCTACCGCAGCACCGACGGCGGTGCGACCTGGAAGACCCAGTCCGACCGGTCCGTGCGGGACGCCGCCATCGCCCCGTACCTCGGCACCGGCATCGGGCACTGGATGACCGCCCTGAGCATCGACCCGTTCGACTCCGGGCACGTGATGTA
Organism: Kitasatospora sp. NPDC088134; assembly: GCF_044741705.1. Classification (NCBI taxonomy): domain Bacteria; kingdom Bacillati; phylum Actinomycetota; class Actinomycetes; order Kitasatosporales; family Streptomycetaceae; genus Kitasatospora; species Kitasatospora sp. NPDC088134. Next base: position 6,041 of record NZ_JBIUTD010000021.1, read on the forward strand.
CGGCACCGGCAACAGCATCTGGGCCAGCAAGGACGCCAACGCGACCGACAACGGCGGCACCAGCCACTGGTTCGTCGGAGCCCGCGGGCTGGAGGAGACGGCGTACTACGACGCGGTCTCCCCGCCCGGCGCCGCCGCCCTCATCACCGCGCTGGGCGACCAGGGCGGCTTCGTGTACGACGACCTGACGAAGGAGCCCACCGGGCGGCTGACCAACCCGGAGATGTACAACAGCACCTCCGTCGACTTCGCCCAGTCCGACCCCGCGCTGGTGGTCCGGGTCGGCCGGGGCGGCCAGCAGGACGGCGCCCTCTCCACCGACGGCGGCCACACCTGGAACGGCTTCAAGAGCGAACCGGTGCCCGGCGCGGACAGCGGCCGCATCGCGATCGCGGCGGACGGCTCCAGCATCGTGTGGGCCGAGGCCGGCCAGGCCCCGTACCGCTCCACCGACCGGGGCGCGAGCTGGTCCAGGGTCAACGGCCTCGGCAACGACGCCGTGGTCGTCGCCGACCGGTCCTCGGCCACCACCTTCTACTCGCTGAGCAACGGCACGCTCTACGCCAGCACCGACGGCGGCGCGAACTTCACCGCCCGCTCCGGCAACCTGCCGGGCGGCAAGCTCAGCGCCGTCCCCGGCGTCGCGGGCGACCTGTGGCTCGCCGGCGACGGCACGGGTCTGCTGCACTCCACCGACGGCGGCCGCAGCTTCGCCAAGGTGTCCTCGGTGGAGTCCGCCTCCGCCGTCGGTTTCGGCAAGGCCGCACCGGGGACCTCGTACCAGGCGCTGTACCTGATCGGCACGGTCAAGGGCGTCGCCGGTGTCTTCCGCTCCACCGACCAGGGCACGAGCTGGGTCCGGATCAACGACGACGCGCACCAGTGGGGCAACTTCGCCGGCAGCCGCATCGTCACCGGTGACCCCGACACCTACGGCCGGGTGTACATCGGCACCAACGGCCGCGGTCTCCAGTACGGCGACCCCTCCTGATCCCCACCCCTCTCCTGATCCCACTCCTCGGCGGGGCCGCAGGCGCAACGGCCTGCGGCCCCACCGCAGTTGACGGGCAGTCCACCGCTTCCCGACGCCACTGTCCGACCCCGTACGTTCGCCGCGACGGCGGTCGGGCGGCGGGGTCAGCGGAGCAGCCAGCTCAGCAGGGTCGTCGCCGCGAACACCGCGCCCGAGGCCAGGGCGAGGGCACGCGGGGTCAGCCGGCCGGGTGTCCGGGCCTCGGGGTGCGGTGGCGGGGGTGAGGGCGGGGACAGGAGGGCGTCGGCGAAGGCGCGGGCGGTGGGTGGGCGGTCGGCCGGGTCGACGGACATGGCGGTGCGGAGGAGGAGGGCGATGTTGGGCGGGAGGTCGGCGTCGGCGGGGAGGGCCGGCAGGGTGGCGGCGGTCGGGAGGTCGGTCAGCAGGGCGGTGGCGCGGCCACCCGGGCCGAACGGCTTCTGGCCGGTGAGGAGTTCGTAAGCGACGACGGCCAGGGCGTACACGTCGGCGCGCCCGTCGAGCCCGCCGGTCTGGAAGGCCTGTTCGGGGGCCATGTACGCGGGCGTGCCCGTGGTCACCGTCAGCCCGGACGCGTCGGCCAGCTGCTTCGCGCTGCCCAGGTCCGCGACCAGCACCGCGGCCGGCCCGGGCCCGGCGGTGAGCAGCAGGTTGGACGGCTTGACGTCGCGGTGCACCACGCCCGCGTCGTGCAGCACCTGGACCGCGTGGCCCGCCTCCGCGGCCAGCCGCAGCGCCTCCTCCGGGTCGCACTGCCCGACCCGGTCGGCCAGTGTGCCGCCGCGCACGTAGTCCATGACGAAGTAGGGCCGGTCCTCCTGCACCCCGACGTCGTGCACCCGGACCACCCGCGGGTCGGCGATCCGGCGCAGCAGCCGGGCCTCCGTCAGGAACCGCTCGCGCACATCGGCGTTGGCGGCCCAGTTCTCGGCCAGCACCTTCACCGCGACCTCGGTGTCGAGCTCCGGATCGTAGGCCTTCCAGACCGTGGCGAAGGAGCCGGCCCCGAGCCGATCCAGGAGGAGGTAACGGCCGAGCTTGTGCATGTGGCAGCATTCTGCCGGAGTCGGGGGGAGTGCGGAACTCCCGCACGACGGACGGCAAGCCGGGCGGGACGCCGGGCGGACTGATCGGGGGCTCCGGGTGTTCGAGGACGACGCGCTGGAACGGATGGTGGCGGCCGCCCGGGCGGGGGACCCGGGGGCGACGGAGTACCTGCTCGCCAAGTTGCGACCGGTGGTGCTGCGCCGCTGCTCGCGCTTCCTGCCGCACCACGCCGACGCCGAGGAGGCCGCGCAGGACGCGCTGCTGTCCATCAGCACGCACCTGCACGAGTACGGCGGCCGCGGCTCCTTCCTCGGCTGGGTGACGGTGATCGCGTCGAACGCCGCCCGCTCCACCTACCGTTCGATGCGCCGGCGCGCCGAGGACAGCCACGCCGACCTCCCCGAGTCCGTCGACCCGCGCACCACCAGCGTCATCGCCGGGACCAGGCTCGACCTGATGGAGGCGCTGGCCGCGCTGGAGCAGCAGCACCCCGCCCTGGTGGAGTCCTTCGTCCTGCGCGACCTGGGGGACCTGACCTACGTCCAGGTGGCCGAGGAACTGGACGTCCCGCTCGGCACCGTCAAGGACCGCATCCACCAGGCCCGCCGCTTCATGCGCGGACGCCTGGGCAGCGGTCTGTGAACGGCGGACCCGCGACGGGCGGCGCCCCCGGGACGGGCGGCGGTCCAGGGACGGGTGGCGGCCGCATCGCCGTCCGGCCCCGGACCGCCGTCGCCGCGCTGGTGGCGGCCGCCGCGCTCGGGCTGGTGACCGGCGGGTTCCTGCTGCCGGCCCGCCCGGGCGGGGCCCGTCCGGCGGCCGCGCCCCCGAGCACCGGCGCTGCTTCCGCCACCGGGCCGGCCGGTGCGTCCGGGCCGGTGACGGCCGCGAACCTGTTGGGGCCGGCGGCGTTCGGCCCGGAGGTCGACCCCGGGCGGATCCACGTCACCGACCGGTACGGCGACGGGTCCTACGCCAACGCGGCCTGCTCCGGGGAGAAGACCCTCGAACAGACGCTGGGCGGGCCCGGCGCGCACTTCCGCGGACTGATGACCGGCACCCGCACCTCCTCGGAGGACCCCACGCAGGCGGTCCTGCCGAGCGAACAGGTCGCCCGCGAGGTCGTCGGCGATGCCCGGACCCCCTCCCTGGCGCAGAACTTCTCCGAGCGCCTGCTGCTGGAGGAGGTGCCCTGCCAGGAGGAGGCGCCGGGCCACTGGGTCTACGGGAGGACCACGGCGGTGCGACTCTCGCCGGACGTCACCGCGAACTGGATGGGCCTCTACCAGGGGGACCTGAACACCACCGGCCGGGCGCCCGAGGGCAGGGAGCCCTGCGGCGGCATCGCCGTGCTGCGCAGCGGCAGCCACTACGGGGTGCTGGAGGTCGACGCCTGCCTGGGGACGGCCGCGATGGACCGCGTGGTCAGGACCGCTCTGTCACAGCTGTGAAACAGCGGGCCGGGGCTCCAACTTTCCCTCCGGCGGCGGCATCTCCCCGGTTGTACGAGGACGCAGCAGGCGTCCCGACCAGCAGGGGGACCACGATGACCGAGAACCTGACCGCCCAGCAGCAGTCCGTCCAGCAGCAGTCCGCCCAGCAGGAGTCCGTCCGGCCGAAGTCCGGCCGCCGCAACCGGATCGCCGCCGCGGCCTGCTTCGCCGCCGCGCTGATCACGGCCAGCGTCGTTGGCACCCAGTCGGCCACCGCCGACGGGGCCGCGCACCCCGCCCCGGCCCGCACCACGGCCGCGGTCGCGGCCGCCGCGCCCGGGCTCGGCTCCGCCGGCCTGCTCCAGAGCGAGGACCAGCAGGGCCTGAACCCGGTCGGCGGGACCGTCTCGCTGACGGGTCGTCAGGGGCTGTCCGCGTGCTCGGGCGAGGAGACGATGCGCGACCTGACCAAGGGCCGGGCCACCGGGTACGCGTCCGTGAACTGGACCTTCGACACCGACGGCCTGCTGACCGAGTCGGCCGCGAGTGCCGCCACCGGGGCCGAGGCCGCCGCCTGGGAGAAGCAGCTCGTCGCCCTCGTCGAGGAGTGCCGCAACGAGCCCGCCGGCCACTGGTACTACGACGCGCCCCACACCCTCACCACCGCCGGCGGTACCGCCCGCTGGTACCTCGCCCACAACGGCGACGGCACCGTCGGCGGCGGGGTCGCCGTCCTGCGCACCGGCACCCGGGTCGCCGTCGTCGAACTCACCGGCCGCCCCGTCGACGCCCGGGCCCGCGTCGAAGCCCTCACCGGCGCCGCCCTCAAGCGCCTCCCCGCCTGACCCCACTGGCCCCGGCTCCGCCTGCGGCGGCGGGCGGAGCCGGTTTTTGACACTCCGTCAGCCCGGGCGGCCCAGGTCCCCTTCGATCTCCAGGTCGCCCAGGTCGAAGCCGCTCTCGGGTGCCTGGTCGGGTTGGCAGGTGAGACGGAAGGTGATCATGGCGCGGTGGAGCGGATGAGCCAGACGTCGTGCTCCTCGGTGGTGACGCCGCAGGTGGCGTGGCCGTCGGGGGACATGGTGACGAACTCGGGCCGGCGCGGGCCGTCGGTCAGGTGCGCGGCCAACTGCGCGTCGTCGGTCCAGCGGACCAGGGCCCAGCCGAGGCGGCCCAGGCCCTGCCCGCCGACGTGGATGAGGAAGGTCTCGTCGGGGGCGGGCAGTTCGGACTCCTGCGCGAGCCGGAGCCACTGCGCGTCGACCCGCTCGGCCCAGTCGGGGGCGTCGAGCGCGACGGTGGCGTCGGGCTCGACGAGGAAGCCCGCGACCGACTGCCAGACCTCGGCCGGGGACGGCAGCCCGGCCGGGTCCGGTGCGTCGAGGACGGTGAGGCCGGCGGTCTCCAGCAGGAGCCGCCTCGCCTCCTCGGGAGAGGTAGACATCATTTCCTCCGGTAGAAGAAGCGGTGGTCTCCCCCGGGTGAATTGTCCCGGCCGAAATTCACCAGTTGCCGACTGTCGTCACCCTTGGGTTTTTCGGCGTGGAAGTGCAGTCCGGCGGGGTCGTCGGTGTGTTCCACGACCACGCGGGAGCCGTTTTCGGTTTTGAATTGCCGGAAATTTCCCCCCGTGCGTGGGACCGCTGGAGCAGACGTGTCCCGGCATGTTCTTGGACCGCTTGTCGCCGACCGCCTTCCATTCCGCGATCGGCTCCTCCCCGTATGGAGCGCCCGCCAGGTCGAACGCCGCGGCACACGAGGGGTCAGGCTTCGAACGTGCGCCGGAAGTCGTCGAGTACGCCCCGGGAGAAGCTGTCGTCTTCGGGGTCGGCCGGGGTGACGAGGGAGACCAGGAAGAACGTGGACATCATCAGTTCGGTGCCCGCGGCCGACCGGCGCACTTCCTCGTCCTCGGTGTCCACGCTCTCCAGGTGCGCGCCGATCCGGCCCCGGTGGAAGCTGTAGAAGAGCGAGAACGGCCCCTCTCCCTTCTCGTCCAGGGCGTATCCGTGTTCTTCCCAGAACTCCTCCATCGGTGCCCCGCTGGAGAACGTCAGGATTTCCGGGTACTCCGCGTCGGGGTCGACGGCCGGCCGCCATCCGGTGTCCAGCGCATCGGCGGCGGGCGCGCCGCAGAAGTGGAGGGTGGACCACCGCTCGCGCTGGGCCTGGACAAAACGGACCACGCATTCCTCGAACGAGGAATCGATCACAAAATCCGTCGAGAAACCACTGATGTCCATCGAACCTCTCCGGCTGTTCCGCTGCGGCGGCTATCCCGTCCAACCCGACGTCGGACCATGGTAGGTGATCGAGCTCTTGGGTATGTTGATGTTCTCGGGGCTGAACCAGATGTGCGAACGCCCGCCGCGGAGCCGTCCGGCGAAATGGTCCGCCGGTACTTGGAATTCGATGAGGTATTCCGACTTCTCCCTGGTGACGCCGAGGAACGATTTGAATCCGCCGGGCTTCTTCAGGAGTTCCGCCGGGCTCATCGGCGTCACGTAGACGCCGCGGGGGTTTCCGCAGTCGGGGTTGGACGCCTTGAGGAGGATGTGTTCCTTCGTGCCGCCGTTCATGATCTTCTGGTAGCTCTCCTTGTTGGTGAAGTGCCGGATGGTGACCAGCTCGGGCGGCTTGGGGGTCTCCGGCCGGCCGGAGCGACGGCCTCCCCAGTGCGGGGAGAGCCCGAGGTGGTCGCTCCACGTGTGCGGATTGTGGACGTAGGTCTCGTTGTTCAGCGCCGGAGCGAGGCCGAGCGGGTCGGGGCTGGTGTACCGGGCCGTCTCGGGGTCGTAGTAGCGGTGGAGGTTGTAATGCAGGCGGGTCTCGGGGTCGAAGTACTGGCCGGGGAACCGCAGCGGGGTGTAGGTGGTGCTGTCGGCGGGCCACGTGGTGATGCCCCAGAGGGTGGTGCCGGCCCGCCAGGCGACGCTGCCGGTGACGGTGTCGACCAGTTCGACGGGGGTGCCGACGAGGTCGGTGACGATCGCGAAGAAGCGCCGGTCGGTCCGCTCCTGGGCGGTGATCGTCTCGGCCTGGGCCAGCGGCTGGAACCCCTCGTGGTCCCAGCTGAGGGTGTACGGGCCGGGTAGGCCGGAGGCGTGCGTGGTCTGTTCGGCGAGGACCGAACCGTCCCAGGTGAAGTCGGTCCACTCGACCACGTCGGTGCCGGCCAGGCGTTGCTTGGCGGTGCGTCGGCCCAGCGGGTCGTACAGGTAGCGCCACCGGGTGCCGTCGGGGGTGGTGGCCTCGACCAGGCGGTCCTCCGCGTCCCAGCCGTAGCGCCAGGTCTCGGCCTTGCCGGAGAGGGTGCGCTGCCGACGTGTCGTCACGCGCCCTGCCGCGTCGTACTCGTAGTGGGTGCGGCCCGCCTCGACGAGCCTGGTGCCGGAGTAGCTGCGGGCGCCGAGGGCGGCCCGGTGGGCCGGGGAAGCCGGCCAGTCCGCCGCGGTGATGTTGCCCGCGAGGTCGTAGGAGTAGCTCTCCTGCCCGGTCGGGGCGGTGACGGCGGACACCCGGCCCATCGCGTCGAGGGCGAAGGTCCGCGCCCCGGACAGCCGGTCGTCGATGCCGACCAGACCGTCGTCCGCCCGGTAGGCGTAGTCCCGCTGGGCGAGTACGGCGTTCGGGGTGTGCAGGGTCCGGCCGGTCAGCCGGTTGCGGCTGTCCCACCGGCTGGCCAGGGTGAGGTGGCCGTTGACGGTGCGCTGCGCCTCGCGGCCCGCCCGGTCGTAGGCGAAGTCGAGCGACCCGCCCGCGGTGGTGAGGGTGGTGGGCCGCCCGGCCGGATCGTAGCGCCACTCGCTGACGTGGCCGGCCGGCGTGGTCCGGCGGACGGGGCGGCCGAGGGCGTCGCGTTCGTGGACGAGGGTGCGGCCGTTGACCGTCTCCGTGAGCAGGTTGCCGGCGGCGTCGAAGGTGCGGCTCAGCTCGCCGTCGCGGCCGGACGCCGCGACCAGGCGTCCGGCGAGGTCGTACGTGTAGCTGGTGGTCTGTCCGTCGGCGAGCACCGAGACGGTGCGGCCGAGCCGGTCGTACTGGTAGGCCAGTTGCTGTCCCAGCGGGTTGGTGAACGTGCTGAGCTGGCCTGCGGCGTCGAGCGCGTAGCCGACCGTGCGCCCGTTGAAGTCCTGCTCGCCCACGACCCGTCCGGCCGCGTCGTAGCTGTACGTCCAGCGCCGGCCGTGCGGGTTGGTCACCGACACCAGCCGCAGCTGGGCGTCGTAGTCGAAGGTGTAGCGCGCCCCGTCCGGGTCCGTGCGGGCGATCGGTGTCTCGAAATGGGTGTACTCGAAGGCGGTGACCTGACCGAGCTGGTCGGTGTGGGTGAGGATGTTGCCCTCGCCGTCGTAGCTCCAGGCTTCGGTGGCCCCGTTTGCTGTGGTGCGCGTGGCCAGCCGGCCCTCGGGCGTCCAGGTGAGCCGGGTCTCGGCGCCGAGCGGGTCGGTGTGCACGACGACCCGGCCGAAGGCATCGCGCCGGTAGCGGTCGGTCGCGCCGGTGGCGTCGGTGACCTCGATCGGCAGGCCGGCCGCGTCGCAGACCATCGTCGAGACCGCGCCCAGGGCGTCGGTGACGGTGGTGACGTGCCCGCGGGCGTCGTACCCGAAGACCGTGGTCGCCCCGAGCGGGTCGGTCACCGAGGTCCGCTTCCCGGACTCGTCGTAGGTCTGGCGCCAGGTCGCACCGCCCGGCTCGGTGATCTCCGTCGGGAGGCCGAGGAACTCGCCGTACGTCGCCCTGAGTTGCTCCCCGTCGTTGCGGGTGACGGAGATCAGGTCGCCGGCGCCGTCGTACTCGTAGCGGGTGGTGCGGCCGAGCGGGTCGGTCTCGACCAGCAGGCGGTCGTACGCATCGCGTTCGTAGTGGGTGGTGTGGCCGAGGGGGTCGGTGACGGCGGTGACCTGGGCGTGGTCGTTGACGGTGTAGGTGGTGGTGCGGCCGAGGGCGTTGGTCTCGGTGTGCACCTTCAGGCCGGTGACCGGATCGGGCTCGCCGTAGGTGAAGCGGAAGCGCAGGCTGCCGTCGGCGCCGCCTTCGTCCACGACGCGGTCGCGGGGGTCGTAGGTGTAGCGGTACTGGGAGTCGTTGCGGTCGGTCCAGGAGAGGATGCGGCCGGTGGCGTCGTTGGCGAAGCGCATCGGCTTGCCGCTGGAGTTGTAGACGGCCGACAGGTGGCCGTCGGTGTAGCTGTAGCGGGTGAGGAGGGCATCGCCGCCGGTGTCGCCGGCACCTGCGAGGCGCAGGGCGGTGATGCGGTCGTTGTCGACGGTGACGAGGAGTTGGTAACCGCCGGAGTGGGTGATCGAGAGCGGGACGCCGTCGGTGTCGTAGGCGAGGGTGCAGCGGCGGCCGTGGCGGTCGCGGACCTCGGTGAGCCGGGCCTCGTCGCCGTCGGGGGTGAAGGTCTTCACCAGGCCGGTGGTGGGGTCGGTAACGGTGAAGTGGCCGTCCACGAGGTCGAGTTCGTTGCGGGAGCCGGCCGAGGCGAAGACCGGGTCACCGGCCTCCGGGTGCGGATAGGCCTGGGTGATCCGGTCGGCGCGGACGTGGACGACGCCCTCGTCGTCGATCTCCAGACGCTCGTCGAAGGGGCACAGCCACTTGGTGCCCATCCAGCGGCCGGTCAGCAGCCCGGACTCGAAGGAGCGGGTGAACTCCATCGGCAGGGAACCGGGGAAGGAGGCGTCGACCTGGTCGATGAACATCCGGCCGGTGGCCATGTCGACGGGCTCGCCGCCCGGGCAGCGCGACTCCTCGGGGCGGCCCTCGGTGCGCGGGCTCCGGACCTGGTCGCGGCCCCGGCCCTTGGGGTGCGAGCCGCCGCGGCCCCGGCCGCCGCCGTTGCCGTGCCGGGGGTGGGGCACCTTGGTGTCGTGGCCCTCCAGGATCTTCTTCAGGTCCTTGGTGTGCTTGGCCTCGATCTCGCGGGTGTTGTGGGCGACCTTCTTCAGGTTGTCGCCGGCCTTGCGGTAGAAGTTCTTCAGCGCCTTCCCGGCGTCCTCGGCGAGGGTCTTGCCGAGCTTCTGCGCGCCGTGCTCCAGCGCCTTGACGATCTGGTTGCTCAATCGAAGCTCACCGAAGCGATCTTGGACTGGAACACTTCGGCGTGGCCGGCCACCGTCTCGGCGTGCTCGTGCATCGTCCGGGCGTGCTCCTCCAGCAGGTCCGGGTCGATGGTGAACCCCGAGCCGCCCCCGCCGCCGTCCACCGACACCCCGAGTGCGGACTCCGCGGCCTGGAACACCAGGCCCTGCACCGCCCCGGCCACCGTGTCGATGAGCGGTTCGATCGCGGCCTCGACCACCTGGGCGATGATGTACTGCTCCAGCTGCTGCTCCAGGTAGTTGATCAGGCGCTTGGCGGCCTCCTCGATGGCGATCACCGCGGCCTCCGCGATCCCGAAGGTCGCCACCGCCGCGGCCTGGTCCGCCACGAACGCCGCCGCCAGCGCGATCAGCTCGCCGATCGTCTCGACCTTCATCGTGACGATCACGTCCGCCGCGATGTCCAGCGCGTCCGCCACCACGTGGCACGCCTGCACCAGCTGGTCCAGGTGGCTGTCCGAGACCGACGCCCACTTCGCCAGCAGCGCCTCGTAGGACGCGCCCTGGTACGCCTCGCCCATGCCCTGGACGGTCTGTGTCGACTGCTGGTGCGCGGACTCCACGTTCTGCGCGAACTCGCGGACGTGGCCCGCGAACTCGCGCACGCTGTCCTCGTTCACCGTCGGCCAGTTGATGCCGAAGAACGACAGCAGGTCCACCACTTCGCCGGGCAGTTCGATCGCCACGCCAAACCCTCCCCCGAAGACGTCCGGACATTCAGGCGACCGTAACCAGTGACATGTACCGATTGGAACGAATTTTCCACAACCTTGACCATGGGCGCGGCCGGTCCACGTCACGAGCGCCCCGGACGACCCCAAGGTGACGGACTGCGGGGGCCCGCGGGCCCGCGCCCTGTCCGAGCGCGATGCTGAAGACGTCTCCCCGGCCCGGCCAGTCGTCACGTTCCTCGTCGCGTTCCTCGTCGCCGTCCACGACGAGGGCGGAGACCCTGGTGGTCGGGGAGCGGTATTCGATGTAGCCGGTCTGGTCGGTCCGGGGAGTCAGTTCGGGGTGGCCGGGAATTCGGGAGATTTCGGCCGCGATCTCGTTCCAGGTGAGGTATTCCGGGAAATCCACGCCCTGGGCCTCCTGCCATTCCGCTGCGAGGTCCTCGACGACGGCCAGACGGTGGATCTCGATGGAGGCGCCCACCACCGTCCACGCCAGGCCGTCGTTGAAGGAGAACTCGACGAGTCCGTAGTCCCGTCGGAGGGACAGGTTCTCCTCCGCGTCCGGATCGTCGACGTAGCCCGCGCGGAAAACGTTCTCCACCTCGGCCAGCGAGGAGCCGATCCCCACTCCGTGCAGCTTTCCGGTGGTGATGGCCGAGGCGATGAATTCGGCGCCGTCCACGGAACGTCCTCCAGGAATTCGATCGGTTCTTGCATTTCGCCGACAGGTCCGCTTGGATTTTCGGGTCGGAATGTACCAGGCCGACGGCCGTCCGTCCGCTCTCGGGGATGCCGTGCCGTGAGTGAGCCGGCCGCCGGGGCCCGGTCCGGAGCCGGCGGGGAGTACCGATCGGGGCGAATTCTCCGCACCCTCGACCATGGGCGCGGTCGGCCCCGCGGGTCAGGTCACCGCGCTCCGGCGGGCCGGTCGGTGGTATCGAGCAGGTGGCGCATCGTGGCGGCGGCGCGGACGGCCGCGTCGCCGCAGCAGTTGTTGAACAGGACGTGGACCTCGCGGGCCCGGTCGGCCATCGCGTGGACGGCCGGGAGCCAGGAGGAGAGCTCCTCCGGGGTGTAGCGGTGGCGGAAGCGCTCCTCCTTCGTCCCCGTGCCCCAGGCGCGGTTGCGGCCGTGGAAGCGCACCACCGCGAGCCGGGCGGAGGTGACCGGGGCGACCGGGGGAACGGAGGTGGGGAGGGACTGCGCGGTGTCGACGGCCACGGCGGACAGCTCCAGTTCCTTCAACAGGCCCGCGGTGGACTCCCGTTGGCCCGGCTGCCACCAGTCGGGGTGCCGGAACTCCACCGCCACCGGCCAGCCCGCGGTGCGCTCGCGGCACGCGCGCAGCGCCGCGACGGCGGCCGCGTCCGGGGCCAGCCAGGGCGGGAACTGGAACAGGACCGCGCCCAGGCGGCCCGCGCTCCGCAGCGGTTCGAGCGCCCCGGCGAAGCGGCGCCACACCTCGTCGAGCAGTTCCGGGGACGCCGTCGTCCGGCCGTACCGTCCGACGGCGGCCGTACGCAGCTCGGCGGGGAGCGCGCCCGGCCGGGTCGGGTGCCCGGTCAGCAGCGAGAACGCCTTCACGTCGAACCGGAACCCGACGGGCGAACGCTCGACCCAGAGGTGGCTGTTGCGGGTGCTGGGCATCGCGTAATAGGTGGCGTCCACCTCGACCAGCGGGAACCGGCCGGTGTAGTACCGCAGCCGGTCCTCCGCGCTCCGGCAGCCCGCCGGGTACCAGCCGCCGGCCAGCAGCTCCCGGTCCGTCCACGAGCACGCCCCGACGAGGATCTCTCCCATGCCCGCCGTCTGCCCGTTTTCGCGCCGCGGACTCCTGGTCGGCCTCCCGGTCGGCCGCCCGCTCAGTTCGGGAAGGCGGGGCGGAGGGCGGCGCGGACGCGGGCGGCTCCGGCGCGGGCGACGGCGGGATCGGGGGCGGTGGGCCGGGGGACCAGGCCGGTGCAGGGGAGGCAGTGGCCCGGGCGGGGGACGGGGTCGTGGCAGGCGGGGCACTCAGGGCGGGGGACGGGGGGCCCGGCGGGCCGGGCGGTGGGCGGGAGTTTGCGTTCGAGGCGGTTGCGGAGGACGCCCGTCGGGGAGTGCATCGGGACGGGCAGGCCGGGGAGCAGGGCGTGCGCGAGGTCGGCGACGGTCGCGCCGCGCTCCAGCCAGCGGGCGACCAGCGGGGCGAGCGCCCGGGCCTCGGACTCGCCGATCCGGAGCCGGGGTTCGGGGCGGATCGCCCGGAACAGGGTGTCGATCGCGGCGCGCAGGCCCTCGTCCGGGAGGGTCGGCTCCGGAGTCGCCGGCTCGGCGGGGAGGGTGGGTGCTTGGTCCCGTTCCTTTGGAGGGGAAGCGTCAACCTCGGCGACGGCCGCTTCACCGGGTACCGGACGGGTGGTACTCGGCAGGAACTGCCACGGCGTGTCGTAGACGTGGTTCTCGGTGACGAAACGCCCGTCGGCGAGCTGGATCCGCTCGACCCGGTAGAAGCCGGCCTCGGTCAGTTCCTTCAGGGCCTTGGCGACGGCGCGGCGGCCCTGCGGGCTGCTGTCGGCCATCTGTCGCCCGTCCTCGCGCCAGCCGTCCGGCCGGGAGAGCAGGTCCACCAGGAGGCCCCGGGCGGTGTACGACAGTTGGCGGTACTGCAGCAGGAAGTTGGGCAGAACCGTGAAATGGCGCGCGTGCGCGCTACGATGAACGTGCATCGGGAGTGTGTGCTCCTGGTGTCAAACCCCGGGGTGTTGGTAGCACCGCCGGGGTCATAAGTTTCTATCCGTGCGCGGAACGTAGCACACGGTGACGCCCGGAGCCGATCCGGTCACCGAACGGTCGGGATCGCTCCGAAGTGATCCCGACCGCCGTACGCGACAGATCATTTGAGCCCGGATCGGTCCGGTTCCGCTCAGGGGTTCAGGACGCCCCCGGCGGAGGTCGCCCCGCCCTTCCCCAGCTTGCCGACCTGATCGGCCGTCAGCGCCTCCTTCCACACCCGGACGTCCGTGATGCCGCCGTTCCAGGCGTCCGCCCACTTCCCCTTCCAGCGGGCCCGGCCGAGCTCCAGCGGGCCCTGGCCGGGGATGATCGCGGGCGCGGGGGAGGTCTGCGCGAGGGCGCCGTCCACGTACAGCGAGATGGTCTTCGCCTTGGCGCTGTAGACGCCGGTGAGGGTGGTCCAGCGGCCGGTGGCGGCCGCGCCGGGGGAGAGCGCCAGCGCGGTCTTCCCGGCGTCCTCGGCGGTCTGCACCTTGAACACCCAGCGGTTGCGGGTGGCGGCCGAGGCATCCTCCCGGCCCAGGTAGAAGCTGAAGAACTGGGCGCCGTTCTGGGAGAGGGCGGCCTTCGGCGCGCTCGCCGCCTCGTTCCGGACCACCGCCGAGACGGTGAAGTCGCGGGAGGTGTCGACGACCGCGTCGGCCGCCTCCCCCCACCCGTCGCCGCTGCCGGTCAGCAGCAGCGCCTGCCCGTCCCGCCCGGCCGCCGCGCCGAGCTTCGCCGCCGGGCCCAGCTTCAGCCCGGGCGCGGAGGCGGTGGTGCCGGGGCCGGTCCCGGTGCCGTCGGCGCGCTCGGGCCCGGCGGAGGCGGCGCCGGGCGCGGTGGGCGCGGCGGCCGCAGCGGTCTGCTGCGGCTCGTCGGCCGGGTGCCCGTCGGCCCGGTTCTGCACGATGACGGCCACCGCCACCATCGCGCCGACCGCCACCATCGCGGTCGCCCAGGCGGTCATCGCCACCGTCCGCTTCCGGCGCGCCTCCCGCTCGTCGGCCGCCGTCATCACCTGCCAGTACGAGGCTTCGGCTCCCCCGAGGGCGGCTCCTCCGGGCGTCGGACGCTCCGTCACGCCCGCTCCGCCCGACCTGCCCGCCGCACGCCTGCCCGCCACGCATCTCCCCGTTCGTCCGTTCGGTTCGTCGGCGGAACTCTAGTGACGCCCCGTACGGGCGCGCTAACCGGAAGGGGCCGGGTGCGATTCGTCACAGCACACGACAACGACCTTCACCGACAAGGGGGTTGAGGTGGTGACGGTTGCCGACAAACCCGCCGGGAGAGGGCCGAAGCGGACATCGAACATACGGGCGGGGGGTATGCTGGCGGGATGGAGCGGACGGCGGCCACCAGCCCGGCACCGACCGGGCGGACCGCCGCCCGGTGGGCGGTGCTGTGCGCCCTGCTGCTCGGACTGTTCCTGATGCACGGCAGCCCGGCGAGCGCCGCCGGGTGCCACCCCGAGACGGTCGCCACCGCGCACGGCGCGGGGTTGCACGGTGCGGGGTCGGGCGGCGCGGGGTCGCAGGCCGCAGGGTCGTACGCCGCTGTGCTGCACGATGCCGGGCCGCAGGGCGCAGGGTTGCCCGAGGCCGAGCCTGCGGGGACGGTGGCGGGTGGCCGACAGGTCGTCAATCTGCCGATGCGACAGGGCAGTTCGGCCGAGGCGTGCGTCTCCATCCAGGCCCGTGACCGGGTGTCGCCCGCCGCCCCGGCCACCGCTGCCGCGCCGTGGACGCACCCGCGCCCGCCGGGTGCCGCCGCCCCGGCCGCCGGTGGGAGGGCCGGGGAGGGCCGGGCCCCGCCCGGTGGGCGGGAGTTGCTGCTCCGGGTCTGCGTCGCCCGCAGGTGAGGGCGCCACCCGGCCGGGCCCGTACGGGTCGGCCGGGCGCCGCGTCCTGTCCACCGCGCGATCCGCCACCGGGCGATCCGCGTGCACCCTGGAGCGAACTCCGATGACCCGCAACACCCGTACCCACTCCCGCACCCTGGCCGCCGTCGCGGCCGCCGCCGTGCTCACGCTGACCCTGGCCGCCTGCGGCAGCGAGTCGATGGCCGGCATGGACCACGGCAAGTCCGCCTCCGCCGCCCCCTCGGGCCCCTCGGGGCACGACATGGCGGGGATGAGCCACGGCCCGGACGGCATGAGCGGCATGGGCGGTGCGTCCACCGGCGCGACCGCCCCCGGCCTGGCCGCTGAGCAGGGCGGCTACCGGCTGGACGGCCGACTGTCCGGCACCGAGTACCGGTTCACCGTCACCGGGCCGGACGGGGCCGTGCTGACGCAGTACCAGCCGGAGCAGACCAAGCAGATGCACTTCTACGCGATCCGCTCCGACCTGTCCGGCTTCCAGCACCTGCACCCGACGATGGCCCCGGACGGCACCTGGACCGCCCCGCTGGCCGCACTGGAGCCCGGCGACTGGCGGATGTACACCTCGTTCGTCCCCGGCACGGGAGCGGGCGCGGGCACCGGCCTGGTGCTCTCCCGCACCGCGAACGTGCCCGGCGCGGCCACCGCCGTCCCGCTGCCGCCGGCCGCCGCGAGCACCACCGTCGACGGGTACACCGTCACCGTCGCGGGCGCCCCGAAGGCCGGGAAGGCAGGGGAGTTGACCGTCACGGTCAGCAAGGACGGGCAGCCCGTCACCGACCTCCAGCCCTACCTGGAGACCTACGCCCACCTGACGGCCTTCCACGCCGGGGACCAGGCCTTCGCGCACCTCCACCCGGAGACCAGGGCCACCGGCGCGGGCGGCGGCCCGACCCTGCCGTTCCACGCCGAACTGCCCGCCCCCGGCGACTGGCGGCTGTTCCTGCAGTTCCAGACCGGCGGCACCCTGCACACCGCCGCGCTCACCCTGAACGTCGCGGCCTGACCCCGGAGCCGGGCCCGCCCCCCCGCCCGGGGCGGGCCCGGTCCCCGCGTCCCGTCCGGTGCCGCACCGACCCGGTCACCGCCCGAGTCCGTTCCCGGGCGAGTCCGCTCCCGCCCGAGTCCGTTCCCGGGCGAGTGCGCGAAGATGGACGGGTGACCTCCTCGCCGCGCCCCCGCCTGATCGCCACCGACCTCGACGGCACCCTGCTCTGCTCCGGCGGAAGGGTCTCGACCCGGACGGCGGCCGCGCTGGCCGCCGCCGAGGAGGCCGGGATGCAGGTGGTGTTCGTCACCGGGCGGCCGCCGCGCTGGATGCAGCACCTGGGGCCGCACATCGGCGGCCACGGCGTGGCGATCTGCTCCAACGGCGGCGCGGTGGTCGACGTCCGGCGCGGCGAACTGCTGGAGACCTCCCCGATCGACCCGGCCGACGCGCTCACCCTCGTCACCCGGATGCGGGCCGAACTGCCCGGCACCGCCTTCGCGTTCGAGTTCCCGGACGGCTTCGCCCGGGAGCCCGGATACACCGTGGTGATGTGGGAGTCCGACAAGGAGCACCCGATCGCCCCCACCGAGGAACTGCTCGCGGACGGCCGGGTGGACGGCCTGTTCAAGATCCTCGCCAAGCACCCCGACCTCGACCCGGACGTCTTCCTGGAGCGGACCCGCGCTGTGCTCGGCCCGCTGGCCGAGAGCACCCGCTCCAGCCCGATCCCGCTGGTCGAGATCAGCGCCCCGGGCGTCACCAAGGCGAGCAGCCTGGCCCGCTGGTGCGCCCAGCACGGCATCTCCGCCGCCGAGGTGGTCGCCTTCGGCGACATGCCGAACGACCTGGAGATGCTGGCCTGGGCCGGGCAGTCCTACGCGGTGGCCAACGCCCACCCGCTGGTGCTCGCCTCGGTCGCCCGACACACCGTCAGCAACGAGCAGGACGGCGTCGCGGCGATCATCGAGACCCTGATCTGACCGCGGGACGCGCCGCGCCGGCCCCGTTCCGACATGTGCAGATGGTCCGCCGGTACGGCCGGAACGGCTCCAGGGGGCGCTGTGGGAAACGTGGGAGCAGCGCCCTAGGCTCGGCCTCGCATCCCGAGGTACGGGAGCGACGGACTCAGGAGGGGTACGGATGAGTGGGGACAGCGGCAGTCCGGGGCAGCAGCCCTACGGGCAGCAGCAGCCGGGCGGTCACGGTCAGCCCGGCGGTTACGGACAGCCGGGCGGTTACGGACAGCCGGGCGGTTACGGGCAGCCGGGCGGGCAGCCGGGCTGGGGCGCGCCCGGCGGG
Organism: Kitasatospora sp. NPDC088134; assembly: GCF_044741705.1. Taxonomy (NCBI): domain Bacteria; kingdom Bacillati; phylum Actinomycetota; class Actinomycetes; order Kitasatosporales; family Streptomycetaceae; genus Kitasatospora; species Kitasatospora sp. NPDC088134. The sequence goes on from NZ_JBIUTD010000021.1 coordinate 23,243, forward strand.
TGGGGGCAGGGCCCCTGGGGCCGGGTGCCGATCGCGCCGAAGCCGGGCGTGATCCCGCTGCGGCCGCTCGGCTTCGGCGAGATGTTCTCCGCCGTCATGGACACCGTCCGCCGCTACTTCAAGGCGCTCTACCTGCCGCTGCTGGCGGTCACCGGCATCGCCGCCGTCCCCGCGCTGGTGCTGTCGTTCTTCTTCGTCGACGGGCTGCGCAACGCGCTCGACAAGCTGCCCGACAGCGACGACGCCCCGACCGACGACCAGGTGCTCACCGTCCTGGGCGCGATCGCGCTGGTCGGCGTGGGCTACCTGCTGGCGCTGCTGGTCCAGTACGTGGTCGCCTCGGTGCTGTCCGCCGTGGTGGTCCGGGCGGCGGCGCTCGGGCGGCCGATGACGGCGGGTCAGTCCTGGAAGGAGTCCAAGCCGCACCTGCTGCGGGCGGCCGGTGCGCTGGCGCTGCTGTTCCTGCCGATGATGCTGATGGCGGCGGGCCCGCTGGTGCTGCTCCTGCTGATCGACGACAGCCCGGGCGCGCTGGTGCTGACCGATCTCCTGTGGTGGGCGCTCATCCTCGGCGGCGCCTACGTCACGGTGCGGCTGGCCCTGCAGATCCCGGTGCTGGTGCTGGAGGAGAGCACCCCGGTCGCGGCGATCCGCCGGGCCTGGCAGCTCAACAACGGCAACTGGTGGCGCAGCCTGGGCCTGCCGCTGCTGGTCTCGCTGGTCGGCCGGATCGCCGTGAACATCGTGACCTACCCCGTGCTGGCGATCGGCATGGGCGTGGTGGCCGCCGCCGTCGACACCAGCGGCTCGCCGTCCGACAGCACCGCCGCGATCACCGTCGCCCTGATCGGCCTCGGCCTGCTGACGCTGCTCTCCGCGACGGCGACCACGCCGCTCGGCATGATCGCCAACGGCATCCTCTACATCGACCGCCGGATCCGCAACGAGCGCCTGGACGTCGCCCTGGCCGAGGCCGCCGGCATCCGGCTGGCCGAGTCGGCCGGCTACCCGGCCTACCAGCCGCCCGCCGCGCCGACCGCCGCCCCGGCCCCGGAGGCCCCGCCGGCCCCGGTCGCCGATGCCGCTCCGCAGGCCCCCGCTGCCGAGCCCACCGTGCCGCCGCAGGCCCCCTCGGCGGACGCTCCGGCCAAGCCCGCGGAGGAGGGTTCGGGGTCGAACTGACCTTGTGTCGGTTGCGGTTCGATCACGGCCTGTCCGATTGCTGAGGAATACGGCTATTGGGCACCGGAACCGTGTTGTTGACGGTCTTACAGGGCTCACATAATTCGTTCACCGCACGTGGAAAACGGTGTCCGGGCCGACCGGGGGGACGGCCGGCACCGCCGTGCGGTCTGCCATGTGAGCCCTGGGGGGAGACCCTTGTCCGTTCCCGAACCGACCCCTGACCGCGAGCAGTCCACCGCCGGGACCCCGGCCGGACCGCCCGCCTTCGAAAAGCCTCCGCTGCCCGAGCAGCCGCCGGCCCCCGAGCAGTCGCCGGACGTCGAGCAGTCACTGGACGTCGAGCCGCCGGTCGCCGACCAGCCGCCCGCCGGGGCGCGAAAGCTGCCCCGGGCCGCCGGGGTCGCGCTCGCGGTGGCCGGACTGCTCGCGGTGACCGCGACCAGCGCGGCCGTCACCGTCGCCGTCGGCAAGCCCGACCACCCCGGACACGCTGTCGCGGGCGCGGCCCCCTCGGCGACGGCCTCGGCCGCTCCGAGCGCCGCACCGAGCGCGAGCGCGAGCCCGTCCCCGACACCGCCCCCGAGCGCGGTGACCCCCGTCCCGCGTCCGGCCAGCACCCTGCAGGGCAGCGTCTCGGGGGACCGGCACAGCGGCGACCTGCGCTACTTTCTGCTGCCGGTGCCGGACACCGCCGACCCGTACGGCTCGTCGGACGGGGCGATGCTGACGGTCGAGGAGATGCAGAAGTCGTACGGCGACGACGTCGACCTCAAGGGCATCCTCGACTCCTGGGGCTTCAAGGACGCGGCCACCCGCACCTACCGCACCCGCGACGGGAAGATGGAGGTGGACGTCGAGCTGCGCCGGTTCAACCGGGCGGACGACGCGCGCGGCTTCGGCAAGGCCACCACGTACAAGCTGGAGCCCTTCGACGTCGACGGGGTGCCGGGCGCCCGGGGCTACCTCGACAAGCCCGAGCAGCAGGCCTTCACCGGGCGGCTGCACGGCATCGGCGTGGTCGGCGACGTGGTCTACGAGGTCCACGTCCGGGTCCAGGGCGACCCCGACAAGGCGCTGCTCGCCGACGCGATGAAGCGCCAGCGCGACCGCCTCGCCAACGGCTGAGCGCCGTCCCGAACCCTTCTTCCAGGAGCACCAGTTGAGCACCGAACCGACGGGCGCCGCGGAGCCCGGGACGGCCGCTGCCGATCCGTCCGAACCGCCCGTCCCCACCGCCCCGCCCGTCCCCGCCGAGCCGTCCGCCGAGTCGTCCGCCGTGACGGCTCCCGAGTCGTCCGAGGTGATCGGGTCGGCGGCCGAACCCGCACCGCGGAAGCGGAAGTTGAGCGCGGGGGCGCTGTTCCTGACGGCCGTGCTGGCCGGGCCGGCGCTCGGGCTCGCGGTCGGCTACGGCGTCCAGGCGTCCCGCCCGGAGACCCCGCTGCCGAAGATCACCGCGTCCCCGCTGGCCTACCCGGCCGCCCGGGTCGACCCGGCGGCGCTGGCCGCGGCCGCCCCGAAGCCGCTGAACATCGACGGCGACCTGCGCGACCTGCTGGTCAAGAAGCCCGACGGGGCGCAGGACACCAAGCGGTTCGGCACCGACGGCTGGATGGACGCCGCGGACATCGCGGAGACCTTCGGCGACACCAAGGGCGTCTTCCAGCGGCTGCTGACCAACGGCTTCCGCCGCGCCGCCGTGGTGGCCTGGGAGGCCGACGACGCGCAGTACCGGGTCGAGCTGCTCCAGTACCTGCCGGAGAACACCGGTGAGGTGATCGACCAGGTGAACATCAGCACCTCCCGCGCGGACGTCTCCAGGCTCCCCGGCAACGACGACTGCCTGATCGTGGTCCACAAGGACGCGATGCACTACGCCAAGAGCACCGAGCAGTACTACTACGGCGAGGCGGCGGCCCGGAAGGGCACCGTGCTGATGCACGTCCAGGTCTACGCCAAGAACCCCGTGGACCGGGCCAAGCTGGAGGACCTCGCCAAGCGCCAGTGGGAGCGGATCGCATGACCGACATCGAATCCGCCGAGCCCGCTGCCGAGGTGACGGGGCGTCCGGAATACCCCGCCGAGGCACCGGAGCAGGCACCGGAACAGGCGCCTGAGCAGGCACCCGAGCCCGTCCGCACCGGCCCGCGCCGCACCGCGCTGAAGGCCGCCGCCGCGGTGGTCGCGGCGGCGCTGGTCGGCGTCGGCATCGGCGAGGTGGTCCTCAAGGTGAACTACCGGGACGAGGCGCCGGTCGCCGCCGCCCCGGCCCCGGCCCCGTCGTCGAGCGCGCCCGCGCCCTGGGGCGCGAAGTCGAACGGCACCCACTTCGGCAGCTTGCGCGACCTGCTGCTGCCGATCCCGGCGGGGTACCGGGCCGGCCCGGACTTCCAGTCCTTCGGCAACGACAGCGAACTCCGGGGCGAGGAGCTGGAGAAGGCGCAGAAGGACATGCTGGCGGAGGTGCCGGAGAAGTACCGGAAGAACACCGAGGACCTGCTCTCCTCGATGCGCCTCCAGGGCATCGGCACCCGCACCCTGGTGACCGGCGACAACCGGATCTCCGTCGCGCTGTCGCTGCGCCAGTTCAACCAGCAGTGGGTGGCGGCGCAGAGCACGGCGTACGGCGCCTGGTACACCGACAACGACCTGTACCGGCAGGGCCCCGGCGTCGCGGGCCACCCGGAGGCGCACTGCGCGCTGCCCGCGCTGAAGGCCGGCGACCAGCTGGACTTCGTGCAGTGCTACTCCGCGATCGGCGACCTGCTGGTGGAGATGGAAGTCTCCGGCGTCGCCCCCCTCGACCAGAACAAGGTCGTCGACCTGTTCCGTCAGCAACTCGACCGCCTGGCCATCCCGGGAGCCTCCGTATGAGCAGCGACAGCGCCACCACCCCGGGCACCGGACCCGCCGCCGAGCCTCCGGCCCCGGCCGCAGAAGCCCCGGCCCCGGCGGACCCGTTCGCCCCGGCCGCCGCCGACCCGTTCGCGCCGGGCGCGTTCACCGAGCCGCCCGCGCCCCCGCGCACGCCGGCCGAGCGCAAGCGGCTCTGGCAGGTCGGCGCCGCGGCCCTGCTCGCGGTGGTGACCGGCGCGGCCACCGCCGTCGCGGTGACCCTGCCCGAGCGCACCGACCTGCCGGGCCTGGCCACGCCGAACGACGGCCGGTACGCCTTCCCGGAGTTGGCGCTGCCGCCGCTGCCGGTGGGCGCCTCGGCCCCGGCCGAGTCGAAGATCCGCACGCACGCCGCGGACCTGCGGGCCCTGCTGCTGCCGCTGCCCAAGGGCGCGACCGCGACCGGCCCGGCCGCCGCCGCGGCGAGCCCGAACCCGTCCGCCTCGCCGAGCCCGTCCGCCACGGCGACCGGCACCGCGACGGGCACCGGCACCCCGACCGGTTCGCCGTCCGCGAGCGCGGCCGCCGCGCTGCCGCCGGTGACGGGCCGCTGGGTCCCGTGCGACCAGGACGCGATGCTGGCCAAGGACGGCACCTACAGCCTGCGGCTGACCACCGCCGCCTGCCGGGCCGCCGCCGCCCAGGGCTGGACCGCGAAGGACGGCACCCGCACCGAGCTGCGGCTGTTCAGGTTCGGCTCGCAGTACGACGCCTCGGACTTCTACTCGCGGGCCACCTTGATGACCTCGACCAAGGACATCGACGGCAGCAAGCCCAACACGAACGGCGAGTTCCCGATCGCCTCCGGGCAGCTGGAGGTCCGCAACGCCACCGCGCTGGCCGGCGACGTGCCGACCGGGCGGTTCGCCTGGCTGCAGTCCGGTGACGTGGTCGCGCTGGTCCAGCTGACCAACCCCAAGGGCGTCCCGGTGCAGTCGTTCCGCCAGGTGGTCGCGCTGCAGAGCGAACTGCTGGCCTGACACCGCCGACCTGACGCCGCGTCACGAGGTGCACCCTCCCGGCCCGCCGCCCCCACCGAACCCCTAGGGGGCGGGCCGGGAAGGTCATCCCGTGGGCGGAGGGAGCCCGGTCCTCCCAGCGCATTCCGCGCCTCCGCGCCCGGGGCTAGGTTGAAGCCGTGTCCACAGTCATCCAGACGGACGGCCTCACCAAGAGGTTCCCCCGGGTCACCGCACTCGACCGGCTCACCGTGGAGGTGCAGCCCGGCGTGGTCGGCCTGGTCGGGGCGAACGGCGCGGGCAAGTCCACCCTCATCAAGATCCTCCTCGGGCTGTCCCCGGCCACCGAGGGCACCGGCCAGGTGCTCGGCCTGGACATCGCCACCCAGGGTCCGGCGATCCGCGAACGCGTCGGCTACATGCCGGAGCACGACTGTCTGCCGCCCGACGTGTCCGCCACCGAGTTCGTGGTCCACATGGCCCGGATGTCCGGCCTGCCGGCCTCCGCGGCCCGCGAGCGCACCGCCGACACGCTCCGCCACGTCGGCCTGTACGAGGAGCGCTACCGCCCGATGGGCGGCTACTCCACCGGCATGAAGCAGCGCGTCAAGCTCGCCCAGGCCCTCGTCCACGACCCGCAGCTGGTCCTGCTGGACGAGCCGACCAACGGCCTCGACCCGGTCGGCCGGGACGAGATGCTCGGCCTGATCCGCCGCGTCCACTCCGACTTCGGCATCTCGGTGCTGGTCACCACCCACCTGCTGGGCGAGCTGGAGCGGACGTGCGACCACCTGGTGGTGATCGACGGCGGCAAGCTGCTGCGCTCCTCCTCCACGGCCTCCTTCACCGAGGCGACCCAGCTGCTCGCCGTCGAGGTCACCGACCACCCGACCGACCGCTCCTTCGACGCGGACACCGCGCTGCGCGAGCGGCTCACCGCCGCCGGGCTGTCGGTGCGCGCCGACAGCGGCCGGGTCCTGCTGGTCGAACTCGCCGGCGACGACACCTACGACACCGTCCGCGACACCGTGGACGACCTCGGCCTCGGCCTGATCCGGCTGGAGCAGCGCCGCCACCGGGTCGCCGAGATCTTCAGCACCCCGTCCGAGGACCAGCAGGCCGCAGCCGTGGCAGCAGGAGGCGAGCAGGCATGACCACCCGCCCCGACGCCCACACCGGCGTCATCCACGACATCGGCTACCGCCCGTACACCGGGCCCCGGTTGGGCCGCCGCTACGCCACCCGCTCGCTGTACGTGCAGAGCCTGCGGGCCGCATACGGCCTCGGCCGCTCCGGCAAGTCCAAGGTGCTGCCGTTCCTGCTGCTCGGCGCGATCACGGCGCCCGCCGTGGTGATGCTCGCCATCGCGGTCTTCGCCAACCTGACCAAGATGCCGGTGGACTACGCCGACTACGTCACCAGGTTCGGCATCCTGGCGCAGATCTTCCTGGCCGCCCAGGCCCCCGTGCTGATGTCCCGGGACCTGCGGCACCACGTCGTCCCGCTGTACTTCTCCCGCCCGGCCACCCGCGGCGACTACGTGGCCGCCAAGTTCGCCGCCCTGTTCACCGCCCTGCTGGTCATCCTGGCGCTGCCGCTGGTGGTGCTGTTCGCCGGCTCGCAGCTCGCCAAGTTCCCGCTCGGCGACAACCTGACGCACCTGTCGTACGGCCTGCTGTCGGCCCTGCTCTACGCGCTGCTGTACGCCGCGCTCGGCATGCTGATCGCCGCCCTGACACCGCGCCGCGGCTTCGGCGTCGCCGCGATCATGGGCACCCTGATGATCACCACGGTGCTCTCGGTCATCACCTACAACCTGGTCGGCGGCTTCCTGCCGAACCCGCCGCAGTCCGCGGGCTGGTCCTTCCTGCTCTCGCCCGACGAGACGGTCGCCGCGCTGATCAACCAGCTCTTCGACCTCGGCACCCCGGACTCCCCGCACGCCCCCGGCGGCTTCGGCGCCCTGGTCTTCGCCCTCGTGATCGCCGCGGTCACGGCCGCCAGCTACGCGCTGACCCTGCGCCGCTACCGGAACGTCTGAGAGGGCAGCCATGGCCGTCATCACCATCGACAAGGTCTCCCGCTGGTTCGGGAACGTGGTCGCCGTCAACGACGTCACGATGACCATCGGGCCGGGCATCACCGGTCTGCTCGGCCCCAACGGCGCCGGCAAGTCCACCCTCATCCACATGATGAGCGGCTTCCTCGCCCCGTCCTCCGGGACGGTCCAGCTCGACGGCGCACCGATCTGGCGCAACCAGGAGGTGTACCGGCAGATCGGCCTGGTCCCCGAGAAGGAGTCGATGTACGACTACCTGACGGGCTGGGAGTTCGTCCTCGCCAACGCCGAACTGCACGGCCTGGCCGACCCGGCCGGCGCTGCCGAGCGCGCCCTCGCCCTGGTCGAGATGGAGTACGCCCAGGACCGGCAGACCGGCACCTACTCCAAGGGCATGAAGCAGCGCGTCAAGATGGCCTCCGCGCTGGTCCACGACCCCGCCGTGCTGCTGCTGGACGAGCCCTTCAACGGCATGGACCCGCGCCAGCGCCTCCAGCTCATGGAACTGCTGCGCCGGTTCGGCGCCGACGGGCGCACCGTGCTGTTCTCCTCGCACATCCTGGAGGAGGTCGAGCAACTCGCCCGCCACATCGAGGTGGTGGTGGCCGGCCGGCACGCCGCCTCCGGCGACTTCCGCGAGATCCGCCGCCTGATGACCGACCGCCCGCACCAGTACCTGGTGCGCTCCAGCGACAACCGGCGGCTCGCCGCGGCGCTGATCGCGGACGGCTCCACCGCGGGCATCGAGGTCGACTCCCGCGAGGACGCGCTGCGCGTCGAGGCGATCCACTTCCAGGGCTTCACCACCCTGCTGCCGAAGGTCGCCCGCGAGGCCGGCATCCGCCTCTACACCGTCTCCCCGGCCGACGAGTCGCTGGAAAGCGTCTTCTCGTACCTGGTCTCGTCCTGAAGGGCCGCACCCGATGAACACCACCGTCGCCAGGCTCACCGCGCGCGGCCTGTTCGGCCGCCGACGGGTCCTGATCCTGCTCGCCGTCCCGGTCCTGCTGCTGGCGATCTCCGTGATCGCCAGCACCACCGACCTCGACAAGCTCGAACTCGCGCACACCGTCCTCGGCAAGCTCGCCCTGGGCACCCTCGTCCCGCTCACCGGCCTGATCGTCGGCACCGGCGTCATCGCCACCGAGATCGAGGACGGCTCCATCGTCTACCTGCTGGCCAAGCCGCTGCCGCGCTGGCAGATCGTCACCACCAAGCTCGCGGTGGCGATCGGCTCCACCTGGCTGCTCGCCTCCGTCCCGACCTACGTCGCCGGGCTGCTGATCTACGGCACCGAGGGCGACGTCGCGCTCGGCTACGCCGTCGGTACCCTGGTCGCCGGAGCCGCGTACAGCGCGCTGTTCCTGCTGCTCGGCGTGGTCACCCGGCACGCGGTGATCGCCGGCCTCGCCTACGCGCTGATCTGGGAGAGCCTGATCGGCAACTTCGTCGAGGGCGCCCGCACCCTGTCGATCCAGCAGTGGGGCCTCGCGGTGACCGACGCGGTCGCCGCCGACGGCACCGTCATCCCCGCGGTGGCGCTGTCCACCGCGGTCTGGCTGCTGGCGATCGTCGCGCTGGGCGCCACCGCCCTCGCCTCGGTCAAGCTCGCCGGGCTCACCCTCAGCGGCGAGGAGTGACGGCGGCGACCCGCCCGCACGACGGCGGGGACGGCTTCGGCCGTCCCCGCCGTCGTGCGCGTCCGAGGGTCCGTCAGACCGTCCGGTCGCGGCCCGCGCCCCAGCCGGCCGCCGCCGCCAGCACGGCCAGCACCAGCATCACCAGCAGCGTGGTGTTCCAGCCGCCCGTCACCTGGTGCAGCAGGCCCGCGCCCACCGGGCCGGCCGCCGCCACCAGGTAGCCCACCGCCTGGCTCATCCCGCCCAGCCGGGCCGCGCCCGGCACGCTGTCGGTGCGCAGCACGATGAATGCCAGGCCCAGGCCCAGCGAACCGCCCTGCGCCAGGCCGAGCACCGCGGCCGAGAACCAGGCCCCGGAGACCGGCGCCAGCAGCAGCCAGGCGATCCCGGCCGCGTTCAGCAGCGCCATCCCGGCCGCCAGGCCGCGCTGCCGGGTCATCCGGCCCGCCGCCAGCGGCACCAGGAACGCGCCGGCCACCTGCACCAGGTTGCTGAACGCGAACACCAGGCCGGCCTCGCCGCGCGGCATCCCGTGGTCCGCCAGGATCTGCGGCATCCACGCCACCAGGGTGTACACCAGCAGCGAGGAGATGCCCATGAACGCGCTGATCTGCCAGGCCAGTCCGGACTTCCACGGGCTCGCCGCCGGGGCCTGCGGCCGGGTCGGCGCCGCGAGGGTCCGCACCGGGGCGACCCGCTCCTGACGGGCCTTCAGCACCTGTGGCAGCCAGGCCACCGCCGCCACCAGCGCCAGCAGCGACCAGGCGCCCAGCGAGGCCCGCCAGCCGCCGCCCAGCGCGTGCTCCAGCGGCACCGACAGGCCCGCCGCCAGGGTCGCGCCGACCAGCATGGTCGTCGAGTAGACGCCCGTCATCGCGGCCGCCCGGTGCGGGAACTCCCGCTTCACCAGGCCCGGCATCGACACGTTCAGCACCGCGATGGCCACGCCGATCACCACGCAGCCCGCGTACAGCGCCAGCACCGAGGGCAGCACCCGCAGCAGCACGCCCGCGCCCAGCAGCAGCACCGCGCCCAGCACCACCCGCTCGGCGCCGAACCGCCGGGTCAGCCGGGGCGTCAGCGGCGCGCCCACGCCCTGGAACAGCACCGGCACGGTGGTGATCAGCCCGGCCGCCGAGGCGGACAGGCCGAAACTGCGCTGGATCTCCGCCACCATCGGCGACACCGCGGCCAGGCAGGCCCGCATGTTCAGCGCCACCAGCACGATGCCGACCAGCAGCACGGCGGGATGCGCGAACCGGGCGGCGGTTCGGGTACCGACCTTTCGGTCGAGGGCGGGACGGACGGCACGGGTGACCGACGACATGGCAGAACTGGCTCTCTGTGCTGAGGAGTGGGTGAAGGAGGACGGGCGCCGGCGGGCCGTTACTTGCGCGCGGCGATCTCGGCGAGCAGCTGCTCCACGGCCGCCGTCGGCTCCGCCAGCAGGGCCCGGCAGGCCGCCTCGGCCCGCTCCGGGTCCCGGCTCTCGATCGCGTCGACCAGCGCGGCGTGGGTGGCGATCACCACCTCCGGCATCTCCTGGTCGCCGAACGCCGTCCGCATCGACTCCCGCACCGAGGCCCCGAAGTACCGGTACACCTCGGTCAGCGCCGGATTGTGCGCCGCCTCCACCACCGCCGTGTGGAACTCCAGGTCGTGCTCGACGGTCGCCTCCCGGCCCGCCCGCTCCGGGTGCGCGGCCAGCACCTCGGCCTCCCGGGCCAGCGCGGCCCGCATCCGGGCCAGGTCCTCGGGAGTGTGCCGCTCCGCGGCCAGCCGGGCCGCCTCGGTCTCCAGCGCGGCCCGCACCTCCAGCACGTCCCGCACCCCCGAACGCTGCACCCCGCGCAGCACCGCCGCCGGGTCACTGGTCGAGCGGACGAACGTCCCCTCTCCCTGCCGGGAGACCAGCATCCCCGCGTGCACCAGCACCCGGATCGCCTCCCGCACGGTGTTGCGCCCCACCCGCAGCCGCTCCGCCAGCTCGTGCTCGGTCGGGATCCGCGCCCCCACCGGCCACGCCCCGGCCGCCAACTGCTCCCGCAACTGCTCGATCGCCTCGTCCACCAGCGAACGCCGCCCGGCCGCCTGCAACCCCTCCACGCCGGGCTCCTTCCACCACGTCCACCGATTCGACCCGAGTCATCCTACAACCAGTTGCCCGGTTGTCCTACAACCCTCCTCCGTCACGCTCCGCCACCTCGGCGTCGCGGAAAGAACCGGACCAAAGGGAAAAGTCGAGGCAATGGCATCGACAAATAAAGCGGAACGAGTGACTCATCGTGAATTCGGCGGATCCGGTGATTCTCCGATATTCCAAGAAGGCGCACCGTAGGCTCCTTCCGGTGCCGGTAGGGTGCCGGTGCGGAACGGTTCATTGGGGGTAAAAGATGCAATCGATTCGACGGCGTACAGCCGCCCTGGCACTGGCGGTCGTCTTCGGGGCGGGGATTCCGCTGGTGACTGCCCCGAGTGCGTCCGCGAGTGCGTCGGACTGCGACAACGGAGGCAACCCGGAGGTCTGCCTCTTCGACGATGCGAACTACGCCGGTCTCAGGTTCGCACGCGACGCCTACTGGAACCCGTGGGTCACGACCTACAACCTGTCGGACAGCGGCTACAACGACCGGATGTCCTCCTGGATCAACAACGGCCGGCACGACGCCAGGTGGTTCTCGGACGCGAACGCCAAGGGCGACACCAGGTGCATGAACAGCCACTCGTTCAACTCCTACGTCGGCTGGTACGACAACGACGAGGCGAGCAGCATCCAGGTCTACACCGACGACCGGGCCTGCTGACCTCGGACGACATTTCGGCGGGCCGCCCCGGCGGGGCGGCCCGCTCCGTACGCGGGAGGGGAAACCACATGGCAGGAATCAGGCTCTCGGGCGTCCGCAGGACGTACGGGGAGAGCGGCGGGAAAGTCCACGCGGTCAAGGACGTCGACCTGGAAATCGCCGACGGTGAATTCATTGTCCTGGTGGGCGCGAGCGGCTCCGGGAAAACCACGCTGCTCAATCTCATCGGCGGCCTGGACCGGCCCTCGGCGGGACGGCTGGACGTCCTGGGGACGGATCTCGTCGGGCTGCCCGAGAAACGGCTGGCCGCCCTCCGACTGACCTCCGTCGGCTTCGTGTTCCAGGAACTCAACCTGCTGCCCGAACTCACCCTGCGGGAGAACGTCGCCCTGCCGCTGGAGGGCGCGGGCGTGCCCCGGACCGAGGCCCGCCGCCGGGCCGACGAGGCGCTGGGCCGGGTCGGCCTGGCCGGGCTCGGCCCGTGCTTCCCCGACGAGGTGTCCGGCGGCCAGCAGCAGCGCGCCGCGATCGCCCGCGCCGTGGTCGGCGAGCGCCGCCTGCTGCTCGCCGACGAGCCGACCGGCGCGCTCGACTCGGAGACCGGCACCCAGGTGATGCGGCTCCTGCGCGAGCTGTGCGACTCCGGGGTGACGGTCGTCGTCTCCACCCACAACCCGGCCAACGCGGAGTACGCGGACCGGGTGGTCCGGATGCGGGACGGCCGGATCGACGGGATCACCGCTCAGCAGGTTTCCTCCACCGCCGGGCGGTCCCGGTGAAGCGGGAACGCGAGACCGCCCGCTGGCTGGCCTGGCGCCTGGTCGTCGGCCGGGGCTGGCGGCGGTTCACCCTGGTGACGCTGTTCGCCGTCCCGGTGCTGCTGTCCACGGCCTCCCTCCAGGTCATCGGCATGCTCAACCTGACCGGGCAGCAGAAGGCCGACTCCCGGCTCGGCGGAGCCGACCTGTCACTGGCGGAGCCCGCCACCGGGGACGCGCGGCCCGCCCCGTCCGGCGCCCCCGGCGAGCTGCTGCCGCTCCGGTCCTCGCCCGCGTTCCCACTGATGCTCTCCGGCACGACCCGGGAGGTCGGCTACCGCGAGACCGACTGGTCGAGCCCGCTGGCCGCCGGCCTGCTGCGCCCGCTGACCGGGCGGCTGCCGGCCGCCGAGGACGAGATCGCCCTCTCCCGGACCCTCGCCGAGGACGAGCACCTGGCGCTCGGCGACACCGTCGCCTTCCGGTGGGCCCCGGCCGCGGCCAAGCCGGTCCGGATCGTCGGCACCGTCGAGGACCCGACCGCCTACCGGGCGCGCTTCGCGGCCGCCGGCCCGGGCCTGTTCGCCCAGTGGGACGACCACGGCCACCGGGGGATGCTCACCGTCACCACGACCTGGTTGGTGAAGTCCGACCCGGCGACCGAGGCACGGCTGGCGGAGACCGCCCGCGGCCGGCACTGGCAGGTGGTCACCCGCGCGGAGGTCTCCTCCGCCCGCACCCTGCTGGACGCCCAGCCCGGGCTGCTGGCGGTGCCCGGCTCGGCGATCGTCCTGTTCGGTGCCGCCGCCGCGTTCAGCCTCCGGATGCGCCGCCTGAACCGCCAGTTGGGCATGCTCTCCGCCGTCGGCTTCGACGGGGACCGGCTGGTGCGGCTGGCCCGGACGGGCGGGGCGGCCGCCGTGACGGCCGGCACCGCCGCGGGCCTGGTCGGCGGCATCGCGCTGGGGCAGGCGGTCCGGCCGCTGGTGAAGCGGGCGGTCGAACGGGACCTGGGCGCGTTCTCGCTGCCGTACGCCGCCCTGGCGTTCCTCGCGCTCGGCGCGGTCGTCAGCGGCGTCGCGGGGATCTGGCTGCCGACCAGGGCCGCCCGCACCTCCTCGGTGCGGCAGCGCCTCACCCGGGCGCCCCGCCCCGCGAACAGCTCGCGCCGCCGCACCGCAGCGGCCGTGCTGGGCGTCCCCGGCGTGCTCGCCCTGCTGTTCGCCACCACCCAGGACGCCGAACTGATCGGCCCGATCGGCGCGTTGCTGCTGGTGCTGGCCGCCCTGGTGGCCCTGCCGGACGCCCTGCACCTGCTCGGCCGCACCGCCTCCCGGCTCCCGACGGCCGCCCGCTTCGCCCTGCGCGACCTGGCCCGGGAGCGCCGCCGGCCGGTCGCCGCGATCGCCTCCAGCGCGCTGGCCGTGGTGCTGGCGGTCGGCGCCGCCTCCTTCGTCGCCTCGCAGACCGCGATGGACCGCACGTCGCACGTCGGCTCCCGCCACCTCAACCAGGTCGAGATCCCGCTGCGCTACGTCGAGCCCTCGGCGGCCGTCCTGGCCGCCTTCCGCGGCGTGGTCGGCGACACGGTGCCGGTGGAGCCCCTGCAGATCGTCGTCCCGGCCGGCGCCCGCCCCTTCGCCGAGGGCAACCGCCTCTCGATGCCACCGGTCGAGTTCCGGGCGGGCCCGCTCCCGTTCGGCTCCGTCCACGTGGTGGACACCGAGGCCCAGTTCCGCGACCTCACCGGGCGGACGCCGACCCCGCGTGAGTGGGCGGCCCTCACCGGGCAGCAGGTCCTCGTCCTGGTCCCCGACCACCCGGGCGGACTCGACGGAGCGACGCTGGAGGGCCGGGCCGCGCGCGACACCCAGGGACAGAAGGTGCCCGTCACCCCGGTCCGGGCCGACCCGGTGGACCGCACCACCCTGGCCCAGACGCAGGCCCTGATGACCGGAGCCGCGGCCCGGGCGAAGGGCTTCGAGGTGTCCGTACAGGGCTACCGGGCCACCCTGCCCGCCGAACCGGCGGCCGACCTGGAGGAACGGCTCGGGAAGGCCCTCGAACCACTGGGCGTCCCCACCTCCGAGTACCACGTCGAACGGGGCTACCGGCCGCCGCTGCCCGCCCGCTGGTCCGTGATGCTGACCATCGGCGCGATCGTCGCCCTGCTGTCCGCGATGACCGCCGTGGCCGGCTCCGCCCAGGAGATCCGCCCCCGGATGCTGCTGCTGCGCGTCATCGGCTTCCCCGGCGGCGTCCAGCGCCGGGTGCTCGCCGTGCAGGCGGCCGCCATCGTCGGCCTGGCGATGGTCCTCGGCATCCTCGGCGGCTGGCTGGTGGCCGGCAGCCGGCTCTGGCCGCAGCACATCCCGGTCGTCCTGCCCTGGGGCACGGTCCTGGCCACCGCGCTCGCCGTCACCGCGCTCGCCTCGGCCGCCGCCGCGGCACTGCGTCCGCACACCGGCGCCCGGCTGCGGGAGCGGTGAGTCTCACACGCCGAATCGGGAACCGGCCATCCGCATACGGCGTTCCAGTGCTCGGAGTGGTGCCCCGGGCAGTGACTCGGACATGATCCCTTTATATGCTCCGCTCTCCGGCTTCATCCGTCCGCCCAGCTGACGGAGCGGTGGCAGAGGCGCCCGAGGGTCGCCTCCGGTGAAGGGTGCAGGAATGACAGGCCAGAGGGCGGGGGCGTCGGACTCGGACGCCGGCTGGTGGGAGAACCTCCCTCCGCAGGGCGGCGGCTACGAGCAGGACGCCCCCTACCGGGACGACGCGGCGCCCGGCATCCCCCGGCGCCGCTCCGGCGCCCACGACGCCACCACGCCCCGCCGGACGGCCACTTCGGCCGCCACCCCGGTCCGCAACGGCGGCGGCCGGGCCGAGGCCCGGCGGGCCACCCAGGGGCGCCCGGCCACCCCCGCGGAGACCGAACCCGCCGAGCAGCCCCCCGGCGGCGGCCGGGCCGCCCGCCGGGCCGCCCAGGGCCGCCGCAAGCCCCGCCGCACCAAGAAGATCGTCATCTGGACGGTGGTCGGCGCCAGCCTCGCCGTGCTCGGCACCGGCGGCTACTTCTACTGGCGCCTGAACGGCAACATCGACTCCTTCGACGGGGACGGCGTCAGCGCCGACCGCCCGCCGGCCGCCGAGGCCGACTCCGCCGGCCGCCGCCCGATGAACATCCTGCTGATCGGCTCCGACTCCCGCGAGGGCGCCAACCGGGACCTCGGCGGCGGCGAGGAGGGCGGCGCCCGCTCCGACACCACGATCCTGCTGCACGTCTACGCCGACCACAAGAACGCCGTCGGCGTCTCGTTCCCCCGCGACGCACTGGTCAACATCCCCAAGTGCATGCTGCCGAACAAGACGTGGACCAAGCCGCAGACCAACGCCATGTTCAACAGCGCCTTCTCGGTCGGCAACAGCGAGAAGGGCAACCCCGCCTGCACCCAGAACACCGTCGAGGCGATGACCAACCTGCGGGTCGACCACACCATGGTGGTCAACTTCCAGGGCCTGTCCTCGATGACCGAGGCGGTCGGCGGCGTCGAGGTCTGCCTGCCCAACGCGATCTACGAGCGCGACCTCAACCCCAACCTGCCCCGCAAGGGCAAGGAGATCTACCCCAAGGGCCTGCAGACCGTGAAGGGCCAGTCCGCGCTCGACTACGTCCGCCTGCGGCACGGCATCGGCGACGGCTCCGACGTCGGCCGGATGCAGCGCCAGCAGGCGTTCCTGTCCTCGCTGATCAAGCAGGTCAAGGCGAAGGGCATGAACCCGACCACGCTGCTGCCGCTCGCCGACGCCGCCACCAAGTCGCTCACCGTCGACCCCGAGCTGGCCGGCGTCGACAAGCTGCTCGACCTGGCGATGTCCCTCAAGGACATCGACCTGCACAACATCAAGTTCCTCACCACCCCCTGGCACTACCAGGGCGACCGGATCGGCCTCAACCACCCCGAGGTCGACCAGCTCTGGGCCTCCCTCAAGGCCGACCGCACCCTCGACGGCAAGGACGCCAGCGGCGCCGCCGCCAGCCCCGCCGCCACCCCGGAGGCCCCGGCCGCCAGCACCCCCGCCGCACCGGCCGCCAACGGCACCGGCATCAAGGTCGGCGTCTACAACGGCACCCCCACCGGCGGGCTCGGCACCAAGGCCGCCACCACCCTCAAGGGCGCCAACTTCACCGTCACCACGGTCGGCAACGCCGCCTCCCAGAACCACGCCACCACGGTCGTCCAGTACGGCTCCGGCCAGAAGGCCAACGCGCAGACCGTCGCCGCGCTCTTCCCCGGCGCCACCGTCGAGGCGGGCAGCTCGGCCGGCATCTCGCTCATCCTCGGCAAGGACTACGCCGCCACCGCCGGCACCCCCGCCGCCGGCGGCGGCGCCACCGACCCGGGCCCCGTCCCCAGCAAGGTCGCCGAGGACGCCCGCTCCGCGGACGACGACCCCTGCGCCAAGCTCAGCTACGGCTCCGCCGGCTGACCCCGCACGGCGGCGGGGGGGGGGCCCCCCCCCCGGGGCCCCCCCCCCCCGGGGCCCGGGCCCGGGCCCCCCCCCCCCCCCCACCCCCCCCCCCCCCCCCCCCCCCCGGCCCCCCCCCCCCGGGGGGGGCCCGCGCCCCCCGGGGCGGGGGGCGCCCCCCCCGGCCCCCCCCCCCGCCCCCCCCCCCGGGGGGCCCCCCCCCGGGGGGGGGGGGCCCCCCCCCCGGGGCCCCCCCCCGCCGCCGTGCGCGCGTTCCGGGCTCAGCCCAGGCCGAAGACCCGCTCCAGGACGACCGCGACACCGTCCTCGTCGTGACTCGCCGTCACCTCGTCGGCCACCGCGCGCAGGTGCTCGTGCGCGTTGCCCATGGCCACGCCGCGGCCGGCCCAGCGGAACATCGGGATGTCGTTGGGCATGTCGCCGAAGGCGATCGTCCCGGCCCCCGTGACGCCCAGCCGACGGGCCGCGACGGACAGGCCGGTGGCCTTGGTCAGGCCGAGCGGCAGCAGCTCGACGATGCCCTCGCCCGCCATCACCACGCCGACCAGCTGCCCGGCCACCGCCCGGGCGGCCTCGGCGAGCTGATCGTCCGTCAGCCGCGGGTGCTGGATGTACAGCTTGCCGACCGGGGCGGCGAGCAGCTCCTCCGGGGCGGCCTCGCGCAGCGGCAGGCCGGCGCCGGTGGTGTGCAGTGCGTAGCCGGGCCCGGCCAGCACCTCGCCGTCCAGGCCGTCCCGGTTGGCGGCCACCGCCAGCGGCCCGGTCTCGGCCTCGATCTTGGCCAGCGCCAGTGCGGCGAGCTGCCGGTCCAGGGTGACCGAGGTGAGCAGCTTGTGCGCGCCCGCGTCGTAGACCTGGGCGCCCTGCCCGCAGACCGCTATCCCGGTGTAGCCGATCCCGTCGAGCACCGGCCGGGTCCAGGCCGCGGACCGGCCGGTGACGACGATGTGCTGCGCCCCGAGCGCGGTGACCGCGGCCAGGGCGTCCAGTGTCCGGGCGGAGACGGTGCCGGCGCTGGTGAGCAGCGTCCCGTCGAGGTCGGTGGCGACCAGCCGGTGGGGCAGGGCGTCGGTGCTCATGCGCGGGGGTGCTCCAAGTCGGCGGGAGGGGGCGTCAGTCGGTGACCGGCTCCAGGACGGCCCGGCCGCCCAGGAAGGGCCGCAGGGCCTCGGGGAGGACCACCGAGCCGTCCGCCCGCTGGTGGTTCTCCAGCAGCGCGACGATCACCCGGGGGACGGCGACCAGGGTGCCGTTCAGGGTGGCGAGCGGGCGGACGCCGTCCGCCTCGCGCATCCGGATGGCGAGCCGGCGGGCCTGGTACTCGGTGGTGTTGGAGGTGGAGGTCACCTCGCGGTACTTGCCCTGGGTGGGCACCCAGGCCTCGATGTCGAACTTGCGGGCGGCGGACGCCCCGAGGTCGCCGGAGGCGACGTCGATCACCCGGTAGGGGAGCTCCAGGGCGTTCAGGAAGTCCTTCTCCCACTGGAGCAGCCGGCGGTGCTCGGCCTCGGCCTCCTCGGGGGTGGTGAAGACGAACATCTCCACCTTCTCGAACTGGTGCACCCGGATGATGCCGCGGGTGTCCTTGCCGTAGGTGCCGGCCTCGCGGCGGAAGCAGGAGGAGAAGCCGGCGTACCGCAGCGGCAGCCGCTCGGCGTCCAGGATCTCGTCCATGTGGTAGGCGGCGAGCGGGACTTCACTGGTGCCGACCAGGTACCGGTCGTCGTCCTCCAGGTAGTACACGTTCTCGGCGGCCTGGCCGAGGAAGCCGGTGCCGTCCATCGCGGCCGGGCGGACCAGCGCCGGGGTGATCATCGGGGTGAAGCCGGCCGCGGTGGCCTGTGCCATCGCCATGTTGACCAGGGCGAGTTCGAGCAGCGCGCCGGGACCGGTCAGGTAGTAGGAACGGGCGCCGGCCACCTTGGCGCCGCGCTCGGTGTCGATCGCGCCGAGCAGCCGGCCGAGCTCGACGTGGTCGCGGGGCTCGAAGCCCTCGGCGGCGAAGTCGCGCGGGGTGCCGATCTCCTCCAGCGTGACGAAGTCCTCCTCGCCGCCGACGGGGGCGGCCGGGTCGATCAGGTTGGCCAGCGAGCGCTGCAGCCGCTCGGCCTCCTCCTTCGCCTCGCCCTGCGCGGCGTCGGCGGCCTTCACCTCGGCGGCGAGCTCCTTGGTGCGGGCCAGCAGCGCGGCCTTCTCCTCGCCCTTGGCGGCGGCCACCAGCTTGCCGAGCTGCTTCTGCTCGCTGCGGAGCTCGTCGAAGCGGGTGCCGGCCGCGCGGCGGCGCTCGTCGGCGGCGAGCAGGGCGTCGACCAGGTCGACGTCCTCGCCGCGGGAGCGCTGCGAGGCACGCACTCGGTCGGGGTCGTCACGGAGCAGGCGAAGGTCGATCACGGGCCCCAGCCTACCGGTGGCGGGGTGCCGGTCCGGGCCGCCGCCGGGCCGCGCGGGGGCCGGGTTCCGGCCACGCCCCCGGGGTGCCCCGGATTGATGCGGTATGTCGTTTTCTGTCCAGGATTCTGGCATCCTGTGCCCGGCCTGTGACGGTGGGGTTGGGGGAAACCCGTCGGAGCCTGGGGATAACCCGCCGCTTCCTGTGGATAACTCCGGTGGACAACCCCGCCGGACGGCGGTTTTCCACAGGTGCGCGGCGGACCCTGTGGACAGGAGGAAAGCCTGGGCCGATCGGCCGTCGAACCGGCAATTCCGGGTTTCAAACCTCGATGCGGCCTCTCGAGTGAGGGAATTGGCTCGCTCGGACAGGTGATTTGTCGGATCGAGGGTGACTCTGGTGCGATTAGTCCGCCCTATGCCCCTAGCTGATGATCTGACCGGAGCTGGGGATGTCTTTACCGTTTTGTCGACTCGACCCATCCCCTGTGGATAACCGACCCGAACCTGGGGACAACCCGCCCTGTGGACGCCGGACGCCCCCCTGTGGATGAACCGGCCGGGCCGCGGGCGGTCGCCGGCGGCCCCGGTGAACGCCGATCGGCCGAGCAGGTGACGGCCCGGCGGGTCGGAAATGAACGGGGCGGGACCGCACCCGGCCCCGCCCCGGCTCGAATCGCCCTCTTGCGGCGAATACCGCCGCAGTGCCGTGCGCGCTCCGCCCGGAGATACGGAGAACTACGCCGGGAGTTCGCCGCGGCCGTCGAGGCAGCGTGACAGCCAGTCCGCGGCGTTGGCGAAATCCAGGTCGGAGGTGCCCTGCCGGACCGGGGACGCGGGGCCCTTGTCGGCCCGGGGGTAGGAGCCGAGGAATCGCACCTGCGGGCAGATCCGCTTGAGGCCCATCAGGGCCTCGCCGACCCGGCGCTCGCTCAGGTGTCCCTCGCAGTCGATCAGGAAGCAGTAGCTGCCCATGCCGCCGCCGGTGGGCCGGGACTCGATCCGCATCAGGTTGATGCCGCGCACCGCGAACTCCTGCAGCAGTTCCAGCAGCGCGCCCGGGTGGTCGTCCGGCAGCCACACCACCATCGAGGTCTTGTCCCAGCCGGTGGCGGAGGAGACCCGGCCCGGTCGGCCGGCCAGCACGAACCGGGTGGTCGGTGCCGCCGCGTCGTGGATCTCGTCGGACAGTACCTCCAGGCCGTACAGCTCGGCGGCGAACGCGCCCGCCACCGCCGCGTCGTAGCGGCCGTCCTGCACCAGCCGGGCGCCCTCCGCGTTGGACGCCGCCGACTGCCACTGCGCGTCGGGCAGGTTGGTGGCCAGCCAGTGCCGCACCTGCGGCTGTGCGACGGGGTGCCCCGTCACGGTCTTCACGTCGGACAGCGCGGTGCCGGGGCGGACCAGCACGGCGAAGGAGATCGGCAGCAGCACCTCGCGGTAGATCATCAGCGGGCTGCCGTTGATCAGCTCGTCGCTGGTGGTGGTGACCGCGCCGTCCACCGAGTTCTCGATCGCCACCATCGCGCCCGCGGCCTCGCCGGCCCGCACCGCGTCCAGCGCCGCCGACACCGAGGCCACCGGCGACAGCTCCCGGGTCGCCGCCTCCGGCAGGGTGCGCAGCGCCGCCTCCGTGAAGGTGCCCGCGGGCCCGAGATAGGTGTAACGGGTCGCCGACATGACCGCCTCCGAACGAACAACCGACAGCGAGAACGCGTGGCCGGACGGCACCCCGCCCGACCACGTCACCATAGCCACTTCCGCCGCCCCGCCGGGCGGCGTCCCGCTCTGCGGGCACCTGACGCACCGCCTGTGGTACGGGGGCGCTCAGCCCTCCAGCAGCGGCTGCCCCACGTAGCCGCCCTCGGGCGCCCCCGGCGGCACCGCGAACAGCGCGGACGCCTCGTGCCGCAGGTAGCGGGAGAGCCCGTCGCCGCGGGCCAGCCGCTGCTGGACGGGGACGAAGCCGCGGGCCGGATCGGCCTGGAACGCCGCGAACAGCAGCCCCGCGTCGGGGGAGCCGTCCGGCAGCAGCCCGTCCTGGAAGGAGAAGCCGCGGCGCAGCATCGCCGCCCCGCCGTTGGAGTCCGGCGCGGCCACCCGGACGTGCGCGTCCGGGGCGATCGCCAGGGTGCCGTCGGCCCGGGTCGCGGCCAGGTCGACGGGGGTGCGCTCGGTCGCGTCCGGGCCGCCGGAGAGCGGGGCGCCGTCGCTCTTGCGCCGCCCGATCACCCGCTCCTGACGGTCCGTCGGTAGGGTGTCCCAGCCCTCCAGCAGCATCCTGATCCGGCGCAGCACCGCGTAGCTGCCGCCCGCCATCCAGTCCGGGCCGGTGGCGAACACCCTGGCGGCGAAGTCCGGGTCGGTGGGACGCGGGTTGTTGGTGCCGTCGACCTGGCCCATCAGGTTGCGGCCGGTCGTCGGGCGCGCGGTCGCGCCCGGGGTGCGGGCGAACCCGGACATCTGCCAGCGTGGCGCGGCGAGGCCGGTGGCGAGCCGGATCAGCACCCGCAGCGCGTGCACCGCGACCAAGGCGTCGTCGGCACCGATCTGCACCCACAGGTCGCCGTCCGAGCGGGCCGGGTCGAGCGCGTCGCCGGGGAAGGCGGGCAGCGCGGCCAGCGCCTCCGGGCGGCGGTCGGCCAGCCCGGCCTTGGCGAACAGCGAGGCGCCGAAGCCGAAGGTGACGGTCAGCGAGGCGGGGCCGGCGTCCAGCGCGATCTGGTTCTCGCCCTCGGCGGCGGGCTCCCCGGCGGCCATCCGGGCGGCCGCCGCGGACCAGCCGCGCAGCAGCGTGACCAGCCCCGGCCGGGCGGTGCTGCTCAGCAGGTCGAACGCCACCCACTCGACCCGGGCCTGCGCGGGCTCCACGATCCCGCCCTGCCGGACCCCGTGGAACGGCACCCGGGCCTCCCCCAACGCCGCACCGGCCGCCTCGGACCCCCGCGCCGAGGCCCGCCCGCCCCACACCCCGCCGCCCGCCCCGACCGCCAGCCCGACCCCGGCCCCACCGAGCACGGCCCGCCGCGACACCCTGCCGGGGCCCGCCCCGACCACACCCGCCGGAGCCACCGCGCGTTCCGGCTCCGCCGCCGTACCGCGTCCCGGCCGCCCGGCCGTGGCGTCGCTCCGCCCACCTGCCCGGCCGGTTCCCCCGTCCTCCTGCCCCCGCTCCGCGGGTCCCGGCTCCGCCGCACTGCCCGGCCCGGCCGTGGCGTCGCTCCGCCCGCCTGCCCGGCCGGTTCCCCCGTCCCTCTGCCCCCGCTCCGCCGTCGTGCCGCTCACTGGATGCCGACCTTCAGCTGCTGGGTGGCCGTCACCTGGTCGATGTCGGAGGAGCGGACGGTCACCGACACCACCCACACCCCGGCCAGCGGCAGCTGCGCGGTGCCGCTCCAGCTGCCGGTGCCCTGCGCCTGCAGGGTGACGGGCAGCGGGCCGAGGTCCCGGTCGGGGAGGGTGAAGGCGAGTTGCAGCTCGGGGACGTCGGTGGGCCGCCCGCTGCTGTCGGCCAGCTTCAGGGTGACGGCGTTGGGGCCGGTGCCGACCGGGTTGACCGTCACCACGGCGGTGCCCTTGGCGTTCGGGGTGCGGCCGCCGGTGTCGTACTTCAGCGTCAGCTCCTGGGTCTTCCCGGGCACCGCGCTGGCCCCGGCCGCGGGCGCGCCGGTCGCCCCGGGCTGCGCGGCCACCGCCTGGGCGACGCGTCCGGGCGGGGAGTTGGTGAGCATCGTGGTGACCACCAGCACCACCACCGCGACGGCGCTCTCCACCGCGACGCTGCGGCGCAGCCCGGCCCGGACGGGGGAGCCCTCGACGGCCCGCCGCTCCCGCGCCCGGACCCGCACCGCGCGCTGGCGGGCGAGTTGGGCGGCCCGCTCCGGATCGGCCTCCTCGGCCGCCGGCTCCGCCGGGCCGTCGGGAGCACCGGCGACCACGGCCGCCGGCTCGCCGGCGGTGCGCAGCCGGGCCGTCCAGGCCCGGGAGATCCAGGCGACGCCGAGCATCGCCACCACCGCGCCGGTCTTGATCAGCAGCAGTCGCCCGTACTCGGTGTCGACCAGCGCGCCCCAGGAGCCGAGACCGCGCCAGGACTGGTAGACACCGGTCAGCACCAGCGCGCCGACCAGCCAGAACGCCAGCCGGGAGAAGCGGTCGACGGCGGCGACGGGCAGGCCGTGCCGCAGGCCGACCACCAGCACGGCCAGGCCGCCCAGCCAGCCGGCCATCGCCAGCAGGTGCAGCGCGGCCAGCGGCAGCGCCAGGCCGACCTGGATGCCGACCGAGGAGTGGTCGGCGCCGACCCAGGTCGCGGACAGCGCCAGCGCCAGGGCGAGCCCGGCCAGGCCCAGGCCGAGCCGGGTGTCGCGCTCCGGCCGCTCGGCCACCGCCCGTTCCAGGCGGCGCAGTTCGGCCTCCTCCTCGTCCAGCTCCGCGTCCGGCTCCTCGTCCGGGCCGGGCTTCGGCGGCGCGGCGGGCTTCGGCTGCAGGCCGAGCTGGCCGACCAGCAGGGAGAGGAACACGCCGGCGGCGGCGAGCAGCAGCAGGCGGGCGGCGAGCGCGGTGCCGATCCGCTCGTCCAGGGTGGCGCGCACCAGCGACAGGTCGAGGGCCTGCCCGAGGCCGGTGCCGCGCTCGTAGGGGCCGCGCAGCATCAGCACGGCGACGGTGGAGACCAGCAGCGCGATCCAGCCGGTCATCAGCAGCCGCTGCACGCCCCGGACGGCCGCCCCACCGGGCCAGACCACGACCACGAACGCGGCGGCGCCGACCAGCAGCGCGAACGCCCCGTAGGCGACGGTGCGGGCGGTGCCGTAGGCGAAGGCCACCGCGCCGTCGGCCTTGGCGCCCTGCACGGCCGCGGCGTTCACCGAGGTGTCGGAGGGGGCGCCGACGGAGAAGGTGAACGCGCCGCCGACCGGGTGCGAGTCCTCGGAGACGGCCCGCCAGGCCACCGTGTAGGTGCCGTTGGCGATGCCCTGACGGAGCGTCACCCGCGCGGTCGCGGCCTTGCCGTCGACGTGCTCGGGCCGGCCGTCGTCGACGGCGTTGCCCTGCGGGTCGAGCACCCGGACCGAGTCCGCGGCCAGCGAGACGCCCTCGCTGAAGGTCAGCGTCACCGCGGCCGGGGCGGTCGCCACCACCGAGCCCTGCGCCGGGTCGGTGCGCTCCAGGGTGGCGTGCGCGGACGCCGCCGTCGCCCCGCCGAGCACCAGCCCGAGCGCCGCCACCAGCACCGCCAGCAGCGCGCCCGCCCGCCGCCTCGCCACCGTCACCACGTGCCTGCCTCTCCTCGTCGCCATCGCCGCTCAGCTCCCCGGACGGTACGTCAGCGGCTTCACCGGGACCTTGACCACGACCCGGCCCGCCTTGGCGAACTGCAGGTCCAGCTCCAGCTCGTCGCCGAGCGCGGGCTGCTTCGCCCAGTCCATGATCATCAGGTGGGCGCCGCCCCGGGCCAGGTCCAGCACGCCCTTGGCCGGCACCTCCATCGCGCCGACCTCCTCCATCGTGGTCTCGGTCGAGCGGTGCAGCGTCACCGACCCGGCGGCCGGGCTGCTCACCCCCACCAGCCGGTCCGCGCCGCCCTCGTTGCGGACCGTCAGGTAGCCCGCCCCCATCCCGCCGGGCGTCGCGGGCAGCGGTATGTACGGGTCCGCCACCGTCAGCCGGGGCGCGCCGTCCGCGCTCTGGTACGCCACCACCCCGGCGCCCGCCGCCAGCAGCGCCGCCACCCCGGCCCCGGCCAGCGCGGTGCGGCGGAAGGACCGGCTCACACCGCCACCCCGTCCGCCAGCAGCGCCAGGTCGTGCTGGTAGGTGCCGGTCGGGGTGCCGGACATGTACAGCAGGTGCGCCTTGTCGTCCGAGGGCAGGAAGGCCAGCACCTGCGCGCCGTGCGTGGAGGTCACCGCGCCCTTCGCGTCCACCACCGGGTCCTCCACCAGGATGCCCAGCGGCTTCGCGGCGGCCTTCACCTTCGCCAGGTCGCCGGTCAGCCCGACGAAGTCCTTGCCCATCGAGTCCAGCCAGGTCCGCAGCACCTTCGGGGTGTCCCGCTCCGGGTCGGTCGAGACGAACACCACGTCGAGCTTCTGCCGCTGCTCCGCCGTCAGCTTCGACATCGCCACCCCGATGTCGCCCATCGTGGTCGGGCAGACGTCCGGGCAGCTGGTGTACCCGAAGAACAGCAGCACGGTCCGCCCGGCGGTCCGCGCCCGCAGGTCGTACGGCTGCCCGGAGGTGTCGTTCAGCACCAGGTCCGGCTTGTCGAAGTGCTTGCCCAGCACCGTCCCCAGGTACTTGCTGGTGGACGCCGGCCGGACCACCGTGGCCGTGCCCCCGTCGCCGCCGTTCCCGCCGGAGGAGCAGGCCGACAGCGCGAGCGAGGCGCCGAGGACGAGGGCGGCCGCGGTCAGGAGCCGGGGCCGGGAGCGCTGGAGGGATGCCAAGGGACTTTCCTGTTCCGTGCGGAGCGGTGCGATACGAAGCGGTGCGGGTGCGGGTGCGGGTGCGGGGGAGCGGGAGGGCCGGGGCGGGGCCGCCGCAGGACGTGCGGCGGCCCCGCCCCGGCGGCGCGTCAGGACTGCGCGGAACGGCGGCGCAGCCCGGCCGCGCCGAGCGCCGCGCCGACCACGCCGACCACGATGCCGACCACGCCCAGGGTGCGGGCGGTGGAGTCCGAGGACTTCGCGGCCGCCGCGTCCGGCTTGCCGGCCGCGTCGTCCGAGTGGTGGTCCGCCGGCGCCCCGGCGGCCGCCCCGGCCTTGGTCAGGGACAGCGTCGGAGCGGGCTTGGCCGGCTCGGGCTGCCCGTCCTTCGAGTCCTCGATCCAGCGGACGACCTCGCCGTTGTCGTACGTCTGCAGCGCCTTGAAGGTCAGCTTGTCGGTGTCGCTCGGCAGCGCGCCCAGCGAGACCCGGAACTCCTGGAACTGCCCGGGCGCGATCCTGGTCCCGGCGTCGGCGGTCCAGGTGATCTTCGAGACGGCCTCGGTGATCTGCTGGCCGTGCGAGTCCAGCGGCTTGTCGAGCTTCGACTTCTCCAGCACCGCCGTCCAGCCCGGCAGCGGCTGGGTCCGCACCGAGGCCATCGGGTGGTCCATCGGCAGGTTGACCTCGATCTTCACGGTCGAGGCGGTGTCGCTCTCGTTCGGCACCCGGAACGCCACGGCCGTGTACCCGCCCTGCTGGGCGCTGCCCGGCTGGACGGTGACGTGCGCGAACGCGGGTACGGCGGACGCCAGCAGGGCGCCGGCCGCCACCACGAGCGCGCCGACGGAACGACGGGCGGTAAGGGAACGCATCAGGGGACTCCAGGGGAGGAAGAGGGGGCCGCGACGAGCGGCGGGAGGCAAGGGGTGACGCGCCGCCCCGCGCACGGCGCGGACACGGCGACAGCGGGCGCACGCCCGGACCCCGGTCTCCCTGGAGCCCGCTCAGCGCGCGAACGCCCCCGCGGGCGGTCCCCGGCGCAGCACGCAGTGCCGCAGCGCCGCCGCCACCGGCAGCGGCCAGTCCTCCGGACGCCCGACCGTGCGCCGCACGGCCGGCCGGCCCGTCCCCAGCAGCAGCGCCGACAGCAGCGCCACCGCCGTCCGCAGCGGTGCCGCCCAGCCCCGGGCGGTCAGCGCCACCGTACGGACCAGCCGCCACAGCGCGGCCTCGCCGCGCCGCAGCCACCAGCCCGCGACCAGCGCCGCCGCCAGGTGGCCCAGCAGCATCGCCGGGCCCAGCCCGAGCCAGCCCTCCGGGTGCGGCACCGCCGCGGCGGCCAGCGCCCGCGGGTCCAGGCCCGCCGCGCTCACCACCTGCTCCGCCGTGGTGTCCAGCGGGACGACCGTCAGCCCGTCGCCGGGCGTGTCGTTGCACAGCAGCCGGCCCGCGACCTCGGCCAGCGGGTCGGCGGCACCGTTTCCGGCCATCTGCGCGTGCACCATCGGCGCACCGCCGCCCAGCCCGCTCCCGAAGAAGTGGAACAGCAGGTGCAGCCCCAGCTGCCCGGCCGCCAGCGCCCCGGCTATCGCCCCCAGCGAGCGCTCCCGCCCGCCGGCCAGCGCCGCCGCCGCGCACACCGCGGCGAAACCCGCCGCCAGCGTGTCCGGCGCCACCGCGCCGCCCGCCCGGGCGTGCCCGAAGGCCGCCACCAGCGTGCACACCAGCGCGAACGGCACCGCGCGCAGCACCCGCAGGTCCCAGGCGGCCGCGGCGGCCCGCGTTGCGGGCAGGGCGGCGCTCCGGAGGGCGGCGGCGGTGGGATCGGTCATGGCCGGGCCATCATCTCACCGCCTACAACCGTCACCGGGGCAGGGGCCGCAACCCGCCGCGAATGGCCGGAACCCGACCGGCGCACTCACCCGTCCGCGCGCTGATCGGCACACCCGACCGGGCCGGTCCATCCGCCGAACGGGCGGTAGCGGCGAACGCGGACGGTTCGCCGCGCGCGGCCGAGGAGATAGCTAGTTGTATGTGGAGCCGCAGCCAGGAGGGATCTCCCGTGGACATCTGGTGGACTCTGCACCTCAAGCGCGACCCGGCCAGCGTGCCGCTCGCCCGCCGCATTCTGCTCGGCGCCATGGACTCCGCCGGGGTCGACCCGCAGATCGCCTTCGACCTGGGCCTGGCCCTCACCGAGGCGTGCGCCAACGCGGTCGAGCACGCCGCCCCCGCGCAGGCCGGCGACACCTACCAGGTCACCGCCTCGATCGGCGGCGACCGGGTGCGGATCGAGGTCGCCAACGCGGCCCCGGCCGGCTCCCGCCCGGCCCCGCTGCGCCGCGCCGCAGACCGCCCGGCCGACCGTCCGGCTGACCGCGCCGCGGACCGCCCCGCGGACCGCCCTGCCCCGCGCTGCCGCACCCGCCGCGGCCGGGCCTCCGTCCCCGCCCGGGTACTGGCCGCCGCCCGCCCCGCGAGCCGCACCGCGCCCTACGACACCCACGTGCTGCCCGCGCTGCGCGCCGTGCTCCCCGTCCCCGGCTGCGACACCGTCCCGGACCTGGAGGCCGAGTCCGGGCGCGGCCTGTTCCTGATCCACGCCCTCGCCGACCACGTCCAGCTCCGCACCCACCCCCAGCGCGGCGCCACCGTCAGCTTCGACAAGCTGCTCACCCCCGGCGCCGCCGCGGCCCTGCTGCGCACCGCCTCCTGACCCGGCGCCGCCCCCGTCCCACCCTCCGGAACCCGCTGGCGGCCCACCCGGCCGCCCCGGTTATGGTCTAGTCCAATCACCGGAGGGGACCATGACCACCACCACCGCGGAGCCGGCCTCCGCCTCCCGCCAGGCGCTGTCCCGGATGGGCCGGGCGCTGCGCGGACGCGACTTCCGGATCTGGTTCGCCGGGCAGCTGACCTCCGCCTCCGGCGCGCTCGCCCAGGGCGTCGTGCTGTCCTGGATGGTCTACCAACTCACCCACAACGCCGTCTGGTTGACCGTCCTGACGGCCTGCACCTGGGGCCCCACCCTGCTGCTCGGCCCGTGGGCCGGTGCGCTGGTCGACCGCTCCGACCGCCGCCGCCTGCTGATGGTCACCCAGGGCCTGATGCTCGCCCTCGGCCTCGCCCTGGCCGCCACCACCGCGCTGTTCGGCCAGCACCTGTGGCTGCTGCTGACCCTCGCCACCTGCACCGGCCTGGTCGCCACCGTCGACTCCCCCGCCCGTCAGGTCTTCGTGGTCGACCTGGTCGGCGCCGGCTCCGTCGCCAGCGCCGTCGGCCTCTGGGAGGTCGCCCTCAACGCCTCCCGGGTGATCGGCCCGGCCGCCGCCGGCGCCCTGCTCGCGGCCGGCGGCCCCGCGCTCGCCTTCGCCTTCAACGCCCTCACCTACCTCGCCCCGCTGCTCGCCCTGGCCCGGCTCCGCCCGGCCGCCCCCGTCGACCGCACCGCCGAGCGCGGCCCGCGGGCGAGCGCCCGCGAGGGCCTGGCCTACGCCCGCCGCTCCCCGATCGTCCGCGGCCTGCTGCCGATGTCCGCCGCCAGCGGCCTGATCTTCGCCATGAACCTCACCGTCCCGCCGCTGGTCGACCGCGCCCTCGACCTCGGCCCGGCCGGCTACTCGACGCTGATGGCCGCCTTCGGCCTCGGCGGCCTGCCCGGCGCGCTGCTCGCCGCCGCCGCGCCCGAACCCACCCCGCGCCGGGTGCGCACCCTCGCCCTCGCCACCTCGGTCGCTGTCCTCGCCACCGCGCTCGCCCCCGACGCGTGGACCGCCGTGGCCGGGATGTTCGCCGTCGGCCTGACCTCGATCCGGTACATCGCCAGCGCCAACACCCTCGCCCAGCTCCGCTCGGCCCCCGAGATGCGCGGCCGGGTGATGTCGCTCTGGGGCAGCGCGATGACCGGCACCCTCCCCTTCACCGGACTCGCCGTCACCTTCGTCGCCCAGGAGGTCGGCGCCCGCACCGGCTTCGCGCTCTCCGGCGCCGCGCTGCTGCTCGCCACCCTGGCCGCCTGGCGCGCGCTGCGCCCCGCGGTCTGAGCCCCCGGCAGGATCGTCGGGGCCGGATGTCGAGAACGGCGCCCCCGCTCCGACCCGGCCGTGGAGACCGACCGCACCGTGAGGAGCCCACCGCCGTGCCGTACATGCTGCAGCTGCACTTCAGCCAGGCCGACACCGCCGTCCCGCCGATCCCCGACTGGGACCCGCAGGCGGTCGCCGCCCACCTCGGGTACATGCGCGACGCCGTCGCCGAGCTCACCGCCACCGGCGAACTCGTCGAGGCCCGCGGTCTGGCCCTGCCCGACACCGCCCGGATCGTCCGCGCCACCGGCGGCGCGCCCGCCGTCACCGGGGGTCCGTTCGCCGCCACCAAGGAGTTCCTGTTCGGCTGGTGGAT
Organism: Kitasatospora sp. NPDC088134; assembly: GCF_044741705.1. NCBI lineage: Bacteria > Bacillati > Actinomycetota > Actinomycetes > Kitasatosporales > Streptomycetaceae > Kitasatospora > Kitasatospora sp. NPDC088134. The sequence continues at coordinate 53,256 of NZ_JBIUTD010000021.1, forward strand.
CGTCGACTGCGCGCCCGAGCGGGCCGTCGAGCTGGCCGCCCGGCTGTCGGCCGCGCCCGGCCCGGCGGGGGAGCCGATGAACATGCCGATCGAGGTCCGCGAGCTGATGTCCGAACCGCCGAGCGCCGACTGACGGCCGGCGGTTCGGACATCAGCTCGCGAATTGCCGGGAATGTCCGACCGGCGGACCATGGTGATCATGATGCACCAGATGCGCGCCGAGACCGATCCGACCGGCGCCACGGAATCCGTGGTCAGCTGGCACATCGTCCGCAACGCGGACCCCGTCGCCCTCTGCGGCCGGGAGCTCTCCCCGGCCGCCCCCGTCCAGGACGCGGCCCACTGGACCGGCGACCCCGACCACAACTGCCACACCTGCGGGGCGCTCTTCCTGCGCGAGGCCCCGTACCTCCCGGAGGAGCACACCGGCTGACACCGGACCGGCCGCCCCGCCGGGCCGGGGGGCCTACGAGCTGTTCCGCCGCCCGGTGCGCCGGTCCCACCTGCTGCGCAAGGCGTACGGCGACCGGCAGCTGCGGCTGATCACCCCTCAGGGGTTGGTCCAGCGCCGGGGCCTGACGGAGCGGACGGTGTTCGACAGCGCGCTCGACTTCCGCGCCGAGCCCTCCGGCGCCCCGGCCGCCGGGCCGGTCCGAGCCCCGCCGGACATGCCGGACGGCCGGCCCCGTGCTCCTCGCACCGGACCGGCCGCCCGAACGCCGGGGGACCGACGGGCGCTCAGCCGCCGCTCTTGCGGCGGAAGGTGCGCTTGCCGCCGGCCGCCCCGTGGGTGCCGTGGATCTTCGAGTCGCCGCCGGGTCCGCCGGCCGCGTTCCGGTTCCCGCCGCCCTTGCGCTGCAGCGCGGCCAGGAACTTCGCCTTCTGGTCGTCCGCCCCGGCCTGCTCGGGGGTGTCGGCGCCCGCCTCCGGCGCGGGCTCGGCGGACGGGGCGGTGTCGCTGCTCATGCGGGACCTCCTGGACGGGAGCGGGTGTGCAGGTCACACCCTGCCATGCCGGGCGGGGGTGCTGTCAGCCGATATCGCGCTCCGTCAGCCCCGGCGCGCCGCGGCGGGCCCGCCCTCCTGCCCGCCGGCCTGCCCGCCGCGGTACTCCAGCCCGCCCATCAGGAAGAGCAGGGTGAGGGTGGGGAAGCCGATCGAGGCGATCACCAGTACGAAGAACTGCCAGACCATGGGAGGCTCCTGTCGCGGATCGGGCGAGCGGGTCGAGAGTCCGGACCGGCGGCCACCAGGTGCCGCCGATTGTCATATCTCGCCCCATTATGTCCGAATCATTCTGCGGACGGATCGCCGTCCGACCCCTGTTCGGGCCCCGGCCCCGCCCGCAGACTGGTGGGCATGCGGGTAGAGCTGGCAGTTGACGCGCGCCGCCCGGACCGGGGCTGCGAGGACTTCGCCGCGGCCACCCCGGAGGCCCTGGTGCTGCTGGACGGGTCCAGCACCCCGGAGTCCCTGGCGACCGGCTGCACCCACGGCACCGCCTGGTACGTCCGCCGGCTCGGCGTCCACCTGCTGGCCCGGCTCACCGACCGCGCCGACCGGACGGCCGCCGAGTGCCTGGCCGACGCGATCGCCGAGACCGCCGCCCTGCACGGCGGCCGCTGCGACCTGGCCAACCCGGCCACCCCCGCCGCGATGGTGGTCGCCGCCCGGCTGCGCGGCGACACCCTGGAGTACCTGGCGCTCGGCGACTCCCTGCTGGTGCTGCACCCCGAACAGGGGCCGCCCCGGGTGATCGGCGACAACCAGCGCTTCCCCGGCGGCGAGGAACTGCGCCGCCAGGTGTGGTCGACCGTCCCCGGCAGCGCCGAACGGGCCGCGCTGCACCTCCGCTACGCCACCGCGGTCCGGGCCGCCCGCAACACCGGCCACGGGCCGTGGATCGCCGCCGCCCTCCCGCGGGCCGCCGAGCACGCCGAGACCGGCACCGTCGCCCGGGCCGGACTGCGCGGCGCCGCCGCCCTCTCGGACGGCGCCGCCCGCTTCACCGACCGCCTGGAGCTGGGCAGTTGGGCCGATGCCGCGCAGCTGCTCGCCGAGGCCGGACCGGCCGAGCTGATCGCCCGGGTCCGGGCCGCCGAACGCACCGACCCGCACTGCCTGCGCTGGCCGCGCAGCAAGGCGCACGACGACGCCGCCGCGCTCTACGCCCGGCTCTGACCCGCCCTCAGTGGGCGGTCAGGAACACCGCCCGGGCCTCCGTGCCGTCCGGCGCGGTGTACCCGGCCACCACCTCGCCCGCCGCCGGCCCGTCCGCCGCGCCCACCGGCTCCAGCACCCGGCGCAGCACCGCCCCGGTCGCCCCGGCCGACGGCCCCACCGCCACGCTGCCGTCCACCGTGTCGCTCTCGCTCTGCATCTGCGGCACCGCCTCGCCGCGCAGCAGCCGCACCAACTGCTCCCGCACCACCGGGTCCCGGTCCCCGTCGTAGAACCAGCGGGTCCCCAGCACACCGTGCTCGGTCACCCCGATCAGCGCCCCCTCGGGCGCCCCCGCCAGCGGCTCCCCCCGGTACGCCATCGGCACCAGGTAGGCGTCCTGACCGTCCGTCACCACCATCAGCTCGATCCCGACCTCCCCCGCCGGATCGTCCAACCGGAACCCGCCGGCCCGGACCAGCTCCCCGCCCCGCCCCAGGAACCACTCCTGCCGGGGCAGCCACCCGCCCAGCAGCTCCAACTTGCCCGGTTCCATGGTGGTCCGGTGGATCGTCGCCATGCCCGCCTCCTGCTCGATGGATTTCCCGCGCCGCCCAGCCTACGGACCGGCCCGGCCGGTAGCGTGGGCGGCCGGAACGGGACACGGAGGGCCGGGGGATGGGGATCAGGCAGGTCGGCGAGGGGGCCGGGCGGCGGGCGGGGGCGGCCCTGGGCGCGGTGACCGGGGCGGTGGCCTCGGCCCGGTCGAAGGTCGGCTCGGACTGGGCGCGGCGGGCCCTGGAGACCCATCCGAAGCCGGGCGTCCCGCCCACCGAGCCCTGGGAGGTCTCGCTCGCCGGACTGGTCGGCCGCCTCCCGCACGTCCCCGGCCCCGCGGTGCGGCTGCTGCACCTGCTGGACGGGCTGGGCCAGGTCGCGGTCGGGCCGGCGGAGGTCGGCTTCGACGGCGAGACGGTCGCCTGGGAGAAGGTGCTGGAGATCCGCTGCCACAGCACCGTCGACCTGCTCCCCGACGTGGTGGTCGACCGCGAGGTGGACCGGATCCGCGAGTTCCTGCCGCCCGTCCCCGGCCGCAAGTGGCTGGTCACCAAGGCCGCCGAGGCCCTGCTCACGATCGGCCTGGCGGCGACCGCCGCCGCCGAGCGGCAGGAGCGGTCACTGCCCTGCGAGATCGTCACCAGGAACCTGATCGGCCGCCCCAAGAGCCTGCCCGGCGGCCTGTTCGCGGCCTCCGTGCTGACCCTGGTCCCGGAGGCGGGCGCGGCCCTGCTCGCCGCCGCCGAGGAACGCGGCATCGAGATCACCGTCGTCGACGACCCGATGACCGGCGTCCACGCCGAACACGCCGCCCGACTCCGCGGCGCCACCGACCGCCTGACCGACGCGCTCCGCCGCCTCCGCGCCGCCGACCCCGAGCACACCAAGGCCGAGATCGGCGCCGCGGCCCTCGCCGAACTCGAAGGGCTGCACCCCCCGCGCCCGGTGGACGGCTGACGGTCAGTCAGCGACCCGCCCGCCCCGTCAGCGGCTCACCGCGAACGGCGCCGGCGGCAGCGGCTCCCCGTCGGGGGCCCTGCCCGCGCTGTCCAGCCCGACGACGGTCAGCCGGCCCGCGACGGACACCACCCCGGTGGGGAAGCGCCCGCCCGCGGTGGTGCCCTGCGGAAGGTCCAGCGGCTCCCAGCCGCGCCGGGTCAGCTCCGCGCCGGTCGGCCGGAAGACGCCGTCCGCACCGGCCGCGCCCACCACGGCGAGCCCGGACGGGGTGCGGACCAGGTCCTCCAGCCGGCCGGCGGCGATACCGGTGTCCCGGTGCGTCCAGCGGCGGCCGTCGAAACGCGCCAGCAGCGGCCGCTGGTCCCGGGAGGCGTCGTTCTGGCTGCCCGCCGCCCACACCTCGCCCGGGCCCGCGGCGACCAGCCGGGTCAACTCGCCGTACCGGGAGTCCAGCTCCGGCGCGGCGAACCGGCGCCAGGACCGGCCGTCCCAGCGCAGCAGCAACGGCCGGGCCCAGCCCTCCGGGGTGCCGATCGAACCGGCCGCCCACACGTCCGCCGGCCCGGCCGCCACGACGGCGGACAGCGTCCAGTAGTCGGTGTCGAGCGCGGGCACCGCCACCCGCGTCCAGGCCCGGCCGTCCCAGTGCGCGATCAGGCCGTAGAAGGTCAGCAGATCGTCCGGCTGGTACGCCCCGACCGCCCACACGTCGTCCGGGCCGCCCGCCGCCGCGAGGCCGCCGAACCCGGCGGTCACCGCGTGCTCGGGGACGGGGGACTCCAGCGCCTGCCAGCGCCCGGCCCGGTGGCGGAAGGCCGGGATCCCGGTGGCGCCGCTCCGGCCGGTCAGCCAGACGCCGCCGGCGCCGTCGGAGGAGACGGTCGACGCCGCGAGGCCCTCCGGCAGGGCGCGTTCACGCCAGACCCGGTCGTGGACGCCGCGGGCGAAGAGCACCGGGACGGTGGTCACGTTGCCCCGGCCCTGCCCGAACCGCCGCGACCCGACCGCCCAGACCTCGCCCCCGCCGACCGCCGACACCTGCTGGACGGACGCGTTGCCGGCCGGGAACTCCTCGCTCCGCCAGCGCCCCGGCCGCTCACTGCCCCCTTCGGCGGCCCGCGCCCCGGTCGGAACGGCCGTCGTCAGCAAGGCCCCGGCCATCGAGGCCAGTACGGTGCGCCGCCTCATCGGACCGCTCCTTCGTCGACCGACACCTCGGGCCCCTGCACGGGGGCCAGGTCGGCCCGGTGCACCAGGTCCAGCACCCGGGGCGCGCGGACGAACGCCAGCAACTGGTCCGCCGTCACCGGCGCGGAGACGCCGGCCCGCTCGTCCGGGGAGACGCTCACCGACACATCGCTCGACCCCAGGTGGAACAGGACCGACGTGCCCGTCACCCGACCGTCGCCCTGCGGGGACACCCGCACCACGGCCCGGGTGCCCGCGTCGAGCGCCACCTCCGCGCACGTCCCGCCCTTGGCCGCCTCGCCCGCCGCGCACGAGCGCTCCGTCGCGCCCTGCGGGGCCGGCACCACCGAGAACCGGATCACGTGGCTGCCCTGCGACGAGGTCGCCAGGTACAGCGGCACCTGGCCGGCCACCAACCGGATCCGCCCCAGCCCCGGCGGCAGCAGGTCCTGCAGCGCCGCCGCCGTGTCCTGCCGGAACGCCGTCACCCGCGCCCGCTCCGCGTCCGGCAGCCCCTCGGACGCCCCCGCCGAACCGGCCGGCGCGGGCGACGGCGACAGCTCGACCGTCCCGAACACCTGCGGGACCGCCGCCGACGCCGGCTGCACCCGAACCCCCGGCCCGTCCCCGTTCCCGACCGGACCGCCGACGGCCGCCAGCCCGGTCGCGGCCAGCGCCACCGCGCACACCGCCGCGGCACCCCCCGCCACCCGGGCCCGCCGCCGCTGCCGCCGCCCGTCCGCCATCGCCCGGACCGCCAGCCCCGGCGGGTCGCCCAACCCCGCGACGGCCCGCGCCATCGCCTCCCGGACGGACACCTGCTGCTCCTCCACCTGCTGCTCCTTCGCCTCTCGATCGGTGGACCGGGCCGCGCACCGCGACCGGTCAGGGGACTCGCACGGGCGTGCAGGAACTCGCCTCGCCCAACTGCTCGCGGAGCCTGGCCAGCGCCCGCGAGCACTGGCTCTTGACGGTGCCGGTGCTGCATCCGAGCAGGTCGGCGACCGTCTCCACGCTCAGGTCCTCCCAGTACCGCAGGACGACCATCGCCCTGGCCCGGGGCGGGAGTTCGGCCAGCGCGTCGAGCAGCACCAGCCGCAGGTCGGCGTCGCCGCGCGGCGCCTCCTCGGGCCGTGCGGCCAGCGCCCCGAGCCGACGCGCCACCGACCGCCGCCGCTGCTCACCCAGGAAGATCCTGGTCAGCACGGTGCGGGCGTAGGCGTCCAGGTGCTCCACCCGGGAGGCCCGCCGCCAGTGCGCGAAGAGCTTGGCCAGGGTGGCCTGTGCCAGGTCCTCGGCCCGGTGGACGTCCCCGCACAGCAGGTACGCCGTCCGGTACAGCCGCCGCCCGGCCCCGGCGGCGTACTCCTCGAACCCCGACTCGTCTGTTCTGCGCATCCGCCCCTCCGGCTGCTCGGCCCTCTCACCCCTCCTCAATGCGCGAGCCCCCCGGAAGGTTGAGCCCCGGATTCCGCGACCGGCGGAGCGGGCGGTGACCACCGCGTCCGTGCGCCGCCCCGCGTGCCTCCGCGGCAACCTTTTCGGCCCCCGCGGCCACTCAGTGGTGTCCGGCCGAGCAGTTCGGTCGGATGCGACGACGGAGAGAGAGCACCGGCGTGTCCCCTGAACGAGAGCACAGAGACGACCCCCGCCCGCCCCACGTCGCCGAGGGCGTCGCACGGGCGGGCCGCCGCGGGCGCGGGGCGCGTCCGCCGCATCGCGCCCGCCGGCTGTCCCGGCACCGGGGTCTCTGGGCGGCGGTCGCCCTGGCGGTCGTGGGCGCCACCGCGGCCGTGGCCCAGTACCACGACCGGAACGGCGCCGACCAGCAGCGGCAGCTCGCCCCGGCCGGCAGCATCGGCGGCACCGGGGATACGGGGAGCTCCGGCAGCAGTGCCGCCCCCACCGGGCCCGCCGCGCCGGACGGCAGCGCTCCGGCGAACCCCACCCCGAGCACCCGCCCGACACCGGCGCCACCGGCCTCCCCGGCCCCCGGCGGCGGCAGCCCGGCGAAGAGCTTCCTGGGCAGCAGCACGCTGCTCATCGGCGGCTCGATGTCCGACGCCTCGGCGAGCGCCGCGCCGTTCGACGTGCAGTACGCCTACGTGCACAGCCGGCCCGCGCCCTCCTCGGACTACTACACGGCAGCCCGCTGCCAGGACGCCTGGTCGGGCTGGTGGGGCTGCTGGACCGGCAGCACCACGGCGCCCGGCACGTACGTGACCTACAAGGACGCCAAGGCGGCTCATGCGACCTACCGGGGCAAGCCGCACCCGCAGAAGCAGCTCTGGACCTGGTACTCGCTGCGCGACCTCGGCGACGCGGCGGGCCAGGGCGACGGTCCGGGCGAGGTCCAGGCCATCAACCGGGCCGACCTGCTCACCCGCTACCTGAACGACTACCGCTTCTTCCTGCAGAAGATCGGCACCTCGCACGACATGATCGACCTCGAACCCGACTTCTGGGGCTACGTCCGGTCGCTCGGCAACCCGCACCGGGTCGCCGCCCAGGTCGGGGCCGCGAATCCGACGGACTGCGGATCGCAGGAGGACAGCGCCGCCGGCCTGGCCCGGTGCCTGATCTCGATGGCGCACACGTACGCGCCGAACACCGGGGTGGGGCTGCACCTGTCCTGCTTCGACTGGCAGCAGAACACCCCGCAATGCGTCAAGGACTACGCGGACCTCGGGGCGAAGGACGCCGACTTCCTGGTCACCGACGTGACGGACCGCGACGCGGGCTGGTACGCGCTGCCCGCCCACGGCAGCCGTGACACCTTCTGGGACGACCGGAAGGGCTTCGCCGCGCTCGGGTTCTACCGGACGATGGCCGAGTCGGTGGGCAAGCCGGTGGTCCTGTGGCAGATCCCCCTGGGCAATGCGGCGCAGAACAACACACCCGACCACTACAAGGACGACAAGGTCGACTGGTTCTTCTCACACCTGGACCAGGTGGCGAACGCCCATGTCGGCGCCCTGCTGTTCGGCGCCGGCTGGCAGGAGCAGACCACGGTCGAGACCGACGGCGGCAACCTGATCAACAAGACCATCGCCCAGCACAACGCGGGCGGTACCGCGCTCAAGTAGGCGCATCCGCGCCGGTGGCCCGGTCTCATTGCGGTGCGGAGAAGCGCCCCCAGACCGCGAGGGCACCGCCGGAGTCCGAGGCGTCAGCCCGGTAGCCGTCGTCCTTGGGGTTCCGCGGGCCGGTGGCGTGGTTGTACTGGGCCGCGAAGACGTGCTGCCCCGGCGGCACCGTGAAACCCGGTTTGAGCGTCCAGCGGTAGACCAGCGCACCGGCCTGCTCCTGCACGGTGACGGTGAACCAGTCGGTCGGCAGCGTCTGCCAGGAGCCGGTGCTCCGCACCCCGCCGGTCTGGGCGATCCGCACCTCCACGGCGAGGGCGGCAAGCGGCTGGGTGGTCCTGAGCGTCAGGTTGCTCTGCGCCCAGTAGACCGTGCTGTGCGGGTCGACCGAGCCGTCCGACGACAGCGCTCCCTGCTGCACCTGCGTGCCGTCGGACGGCGGCCGGCTCGGACCGCCGGTCGGCGCGGCCGAGGCCGGCCCGTCGGCCGGCACCGTTTGGGCCGGACCGCCGGTCGGGACGGTCGGGACCGGGCCGCCCGTCGGCACGGCCCGGGTCGGGCTGCTGCTGGGAGAGCTCGACGGCGTCGGACTCGCCGTCGCCGTCGCGGTCGTCGTGGGAGCGGTCGCGATGTCGGGCCGCGGTGGCGGAGTCCGGACCACGGCGGCCACGGCCACGCCGACGGCCAGGATGCCGGCCGTGGCAACGGACGCGACCACCGCCTTCGGCCAGGAGCGTCCCACCCGCGGCCGGTGGGGGCGGGCCGCGGCGGGTGCCATGCCGCGTTCCAGCCGGGCCCGGATCCGGGCCCGGTCGGGCTGGTGCTGCTCGGCGGCGTCGCGGAGCAGCCCGGCGACCTCCTCGTTCAACGACTCCTCCTGCCCGTCACCAGTTCTCCGGCCGCGCGTGCGCCCAGCATCCGTTCCAGCTCGGCCATGCCCTTCGAGGACTGGCTCTTCACCGTACCGACCGACACCCCGAGAGCCAGCGCCGTGTCCCGCTCCGACAGGTCGAAGGCGTACCGCAGCACCACGCACGCCCGCTTGCGGAACGGCAACCGGGCCAGAGCCGTCCGCACGTCCACCACCGCAGCCACGTCCGGACCCTCGATCCGCTCCGACCGGTGGGACCAGAACAAGGTGATCCGCCGCCTCTCCCGTACCGAACTGCGGATCCGGGCCCGCGCCAGGTTGGCCACGACACCCCGCGCGTACGCGACCGGCTCCTCCGCTGCGCGCAGTCGGTCCCACCGTTGCCACAGGGCGAGCAGCGCATCGGCCGCCAGATCGTCGGCCGCGTCCGCTTCGCCCGTCAACAGGTGGGCGAAGCGGGCGAGTTCGGCGTAATGGCGTTCGAAGAATCCATGGAACTCCGCGGACGCATCATCGAAGAGCATGTCCGTCGGCAGCCTCTCAGTGCGTTGTTGGCGCTCACATCCGAAAGTGGAGAGCGGCAGCGTACCAATGGGTAGCCGGCTCCGGTGCACCCAAGTGGTCCCGTCCGCACACGTCCCCGTCCGCGGGCGGGGGGCCGAGGACGGCACCGACCGCGCCCGACGGCCCGACAGAAAAACTCCTCCCGAACGGCAACCTTCTCGGGACCGGCGGCAACTGACGGGTAACCGGGGCCGAGAGCAGGGCCCACAACGCCAGAAGGACAAGCCCTTGCCGGATCAGAAGCGTGCCCATCGCCGCCGTCCGCCCACCCGCCGGGTGGTCGCCGTCGCCGTGGCCCTCGCCGCCGTGGGCGCTGCCGTACCGCTGGTGGCCCAGGCCGCGTTCACGTCGAATGCCGCCCCGCCGAGCACGCTGGGTGCGGCGGCGGCCGGGAGCGGCCGCTACTTCGGGACGGCGGTCGCCGCGGGCCGCCTCGGCGACCCGACCTACGCCGGCCTCCTGGACCGGGAGTTCACCATGGTCACCCCGGAGAACGAGCTGAAGTGGGACACCGTCGAGCCGTCCCGCGGCAGCTTCGACTTCGGCCCGGGCGACCGGATCGCCGACCACGCGGCCGCGCACGGCCAGCGGATGCGCGGCCACACCCTGGTGTGGCACTCCCAACTGCCCGGCTGGGTCGGCGGCATCCGCGACGCGGGCACGCTGCGCAGCGTGATGAACAACCACATCACCCAGGAGATGGCCCACTACAAGGGCCGGATCTACGCCTGGGACGTGGTCAACGAGGCCTTCGCCGACAACGGCAGCGGCCAGCAGCGCAGTTCGGTGTTCCACGACGTGCTGGGCGACGGCTTCATCGAGGAGGCGTTCCGCACCGCCCGGAGCGCGGATCCCGCCGCCAAACTCTGCTACAACGACTACGGCATCGAGGACCGGTCGTCCGCCAAGACCCGGGGCGTCTACGCCATGGTCAAGGACTTCAAGGCCCGCGGCGTGCCGATCGACTGCGTCGGCTTCCAGAGCCACTTCGGCCCCGGCGGCGCCCCGGCGAGCTTCCGCACCACGCTCGCCGACTTCGCCGCGCTCGGCGTCGACGTCCAGGTCACCGAGCTGGACCTCGCCCAGGCCGCCCCCGCCGCCTACGCCGGCGCCGTCCAGGACTGCCTGGCCGTGGCCCGCTGCACCGGCATCACGGCCTGGGGCATCCGCGACAGCGACTCCTGGCGCACCGGCGAGAACCCGCTGCTGTTCGACAACAACGGCAACAAGAAGTCCGCGTACGGCCCGGTCCTCACCGCCCTGAACAGCGCCGCCGGTGGCGGCACACCCCCGGCCGGGGGCATCGTCCCCGGCACCCTCTACACCCTCTCCGCCGCCGGCGCCGCCGGACGCGTCCTCGACGAACCCGCCGGCCAGAACGCCAACGGCACCCCGCTCCAGGTCTGGGACGCCAACGGCACCGCCGCCAACCAGCACTGGCGCGCCGACCGCAACGCCGACGGCACCTACACCCTGATCAACCAGGCCAGCGGCAAGGCACTCGACGAACCCGGCAACCGGACCGGCAACGGCACCCGGATGCAGGTTTGGGACGCCAACGGCGGCGCCAACCAGCACTGGCGCGCCACCCGCAACGCCGACGGCACCTACACCCTGATCAACGCGGCCAGCGGCCGCGCCCTGGAGACCCCCGGCAACCAGACCGCCAACGGCACCGCCGTCCAGATCTGGGACTCCTGGGGCGCCGCCAACCAGCACTGGACCTTCAGCACGACCGCACCGACGACGGGCGGCACGTGCGCTCTCCCGTCCTCCTACCGCTGGTCATCGACGGGTGTGCTCGCCCAACCGGCCAACGGCTGGGCCGCGTTGAAGGACTTCACCGACGTCGTCTACCAGGGCAAGCACCTGGTCTACGCCTCGAACGTCAACGGCTCCACCTACGGCTCGATGGCCTTCGCCCCCTTCACCGACTGGTCCGCCATGGCCACCGCCGCGCAGACCGGCATGGGCCAGGCCGCCGTCGCCCCCACCCTGTTCTACTTCGCCCCCAAGAACACCTGGATCCTGGCCTACCAGTGGGGCGCCTCGCCCTTCGTCTACCGCACCTCCACCGACCCCACCAACCCCAACGGCTGGTCCGCCCCGCAGCCCCTGTTCACCGGCTCCCTCCCCAACACCGGCACCGGCCCGATCGACCAGACCCTGATCGCCGACGACCAGAACATGTACCTCTTCTTCGCCGGCGACAACGGCAGCATCTACCGCGCCAGCATGCCCCTCGCCAACTTCCCCGGAAACTTCGGCTCCGCCTACACCACCGTCATGACCGACACGGTGAAGAACCTCTTCGAGGCCCCGCAGGTCTACAAGGTCAAGGGCCAGAACCAGTACCTCATGATCGTCGAGGCCCGCGGCGCCACCGAGCAGCGCTACTTCCGCTCCTTCACCGCCACCACCCTGAACGGCACCTGGACCCCCAACGCCGCCACCGAGACCAACCCCTTCGCCGGCAAGGCCAACAGCGGCGCCACCTGGACCGACGACATCAGCCACGGCGACCTCGTCCGCGACAACCCCGACCAGACCATGACCGTCGACCCCTGCCACCTCCAACTCCTCTACCAGGGCAAGAACCCCACCGCCACCGGCCCCTACGACCAACTCCCCTGGCGCCCCGCCCTCCTGACCCTCCAACCCTGACCCGCCCGAACCGCGGCGAGCCTGATCGGGTGCGGCCTGCCGGGAGCGTTCAGCCGCCGCACGTCGCTCCGGAGGAGGTGAACCGGACGCGAGGGGCCGGGGCGGGCTTCGGTGCGATCTCGCTGGTGCCCTGCGCTATGGACTCCTCGCCGGAACGACCTGGAACCTGACTGACGGCCACGCCGCACCCGCCGCCGCTCACTTCTGACACTTGTTGCGTGACGCCTGGGCGAGCGAGGACAGCGGGGTGGGCGGACGGCGCTTCGACTACCGGCGGAGGTCGACCTGGATCACGGCGTGGCGGCCGTTGGTGCGCCATGCCGTCCCGGCGCTGTCGAGCTGAGCGACGACGGCAGCGTCGACGCCGACGATCACGTCCGACTTCAGCGTCCGCAGGGCTGTGACGGCTGAGGGGAAGTGGCTGGCCACCTCGGTGAACGCGGTGGTGGGCGGCCACAGCTGATCGCCCACCAGCCGACGGTAGTTGAGGTCGCCCTTGAGGATCGTCATCGCCGCGTCGGCGAGCTCGGCGCGGAGAGTGGTCGGCATGTCGTGGAACGGCAGTGGCGCGCAGAAGAACGAGTGCGTGCGGACCACGAGAGCACCGCTGTTCATTGCCCGCCACAGCCGTCCGCCGACCGCCTCGGCCGCCGACGAGGACGCGGTGCGCAGGCGTTCGACGGAAGCGAGGACGTCGGCCGTCGTCGCATCCGACACGTAGTACGGCTGCGGCTTCACGTACAGGACGACCTGCGCCGCCAAGCCGCCGGCCAACAGGTGGTCGATCAGTACGAGATCCGGCAGGAGCTCCCGGCCGGCGTTGTCCGCGATGACGCAGACCCGCCCGCCACGAGTTCGTTCCAGCTCGGTCCAGAACGTCGCGCTGTCGTCGGCGACCAGGTCCGAGGACGCGGCCACCGCGCCGGCCTCCGCGGTGATCTGGAAGCTCAGGTCCGCGCGGTTGCCCCACAGGGAGGACGACAGCAGTGCCTCGGCCCGACGGGGCTCCGGCAGGTCGTCGAGCTTGCTCAGCGCGGCCAGCTCGGCGTCCACCGCCGCTCCGGCCAGCTCGGCGTCCTTGAAGGGTGCGAACGGGTCGATACCCTGCCACGCGCCGGACCCGAAGTACCCGGTGGCGTCGAGCAGTCGACGGTAGAAGTAGCTCTCCGCCCACAGGAACGGCACCTCGCCCCAGGGCCGACCCCACAGTCCCTCACCCCACTCCAGCCACTGCGCGGCGTCCGGGGCGTTCGCGCCCAGCGGCTCCAGCACGCCGGTGGTGCTCTCCGCGAGCAGCCGTTCGACCGCCGCCCGTTCGGCGGGGCCGTACGGCAGTGCGTCGAGGACCTGCTGGACGAGCTTGGGGTGGCGCTCGTGGAAGACGCCCCAGGCGAAGGACCCGGGGACATCACTGCGAATCACGGGGGCGTTCGACACGACGGGGCTCGTCTCTCTCGTCATCAGCGGGCGGTGGGTCCGCTGTCGGCCTGTCGGGGGGCGCCTGCTTGGCTGAGGGTGCTGAGGGTGTGGTCGCCGAACCGGAGCAAGGCCGGTCCGACCGCACTGCCGACCAGGACATGGGCGCCGCCCGCGTCGGCCGCCGCGCAGTTCAGCGCCGCGTCGGCCCGGACCTCCGCGAGTTGCTGCTGTCGGCCGAGTGACCAGGCCCTGACCGTCCCGTCGGCTGCAGCCGAGACTAGACGATCACGGTCTTCCGAGAACGCGACCATCAGCACGCGGCCCGCGTGGCCGGTCAGGTGGGCGGTGAACTGCTCACTGCGGAGGTCCCGCACGTGGATCTCGCCGGTACCCGATCCGACGGCCAGCCGAGTACCCGACGAATCGACTGCGACCACCCGGGCCCAGCCGCCCGGGTTGACGAAGCGGGTGACGTGCTGGCCGTTCCTCGCGTTCCAGACGTGCACAGTGCCGTCGCCGCCGGCAGCGACGAGCAGGTCGCCGACGGCGTCGAAGGCGAGCGATCTGATCCGGCCCGCGTGGGCCTGCCGCTCCCAGCGGAGTGTCCCCGAGGGGAGGTCCCAGCAGCGGATGCGACCGTCGCCGGTACTGGCGGCCAGGCACGAGCCCATCTGCGGAAGCGCGACGCCCCAGCTCCGGGCGATGTCGTCGTTCAGTCGCAGCGACCAGCTCTCGTCCGAGAGCGACCACACCCGGACGGCTCCGTCGCCGCAGGCCGCCGCGACCAGGCCGTCTCCGGCGGCAACGGACCAGACTCGTCCGGCTCCGCCGTCCAGTTCGCGGTGCAGCGCTGCGGTGGCGAGGTCCAGGAGCTCGATGCTGCCGTCGCCGTGGCCGACCACGCCGAGCGCACGGTCGCCCGCGATCTGCGTGGACCAGACCGTGTTCAACCCATCGGCGAGGAGCCGCAGTTCGTTCGGACGATCCGGCTTCCAGAGCCTGACCGAACCGTCCTCGCAGGCCGCCGCCACGGCTCCGTCCGGTGTGCAGACGACGCCTCGAACCCAGTCGACACCGGCCGGCATCCTGATCTGCTCGCCCGGCCCGGCGGTGTCGAAGGTCCGGACGACGGCGTCCTCGGTCGTGGCAACGAGCAGGCCGGAGCGTTCCGTGGCGGCCACCGCCCTTACCCGGGACGGGAGACCATCCACCCGGCGGACCAGCTTCAGCCTGCTGCCGTCGGTGTTCCACAGGGCGACCGAGCGGTCGCCCGAACCGGACGCGAGGAGTGTCCCGGAGGGGGAGAACGCGACCGAGCGGACCCAGTCACGATGGGCCGCCTTCTCGTCGAGGAGCGCTCCGGACGCGAGGTCGTACAACCGGACGAACTCATCCTCGCCCGCCGTCGCCACAACGGTCGCGGTGTCGTTCACGGAAACCGTCCACAGCGGTGTTCCACAGGTGGACAGGCTGTGGCTCAGCGTCTGCCGTTCGACATCCCAGACCCGGGCGCGGCCGTCCTCGGCAACGGAGACCAAGTGCTTCCCCGTCGGCGCGAAGGCAAGGCCGCGTACCCGCCGGTCGTGTCCCGCGAGCACGCCGACGACTTCTCCGCTCCGCGGGTGCCAGAGCCGGATGGCGCCGTCGTCGCCGGCCGAGGCCAGGAGCGTGCCGTCCTGCGTCAGCGCGACGGCGAAAACCCAACCGGTGTGGCCCCGGAAGGAGTTCAGCAACCTGCCGGTCGTGAGGTCGCGCGCCTGTACGGTGCCGTCCTCGCCGCCGGAGCAGACCAGTCCGGCCGCGGTCGCGACGGAGACCACCGCGCCGACGTGGCCGGGCGTCGTTCCGGAAACGCCCGCAGGGCGCGCCCAGGAGACCTCGAAGCCCTCCGCCTCCTCAAATCCCTTCGCGCTGATGCCTGGTGGGAAACCAGCACGCACCAGCGCCAGCGTCAGGGTCGCGGCCATGTCCTGCTTCCGCTGGAGACCGCCGAGCAGGTACCCCGACTCGGTCAGCGTGCGGGCTCTGCGCCAAGCACTGTGGCGCAGGTGGGAGCCGTCCTGGAGGGCCGGAAGCGAGCCGAGCAACGAGGCGTCGGTCGCCAGAGCCTGGCTGCCCACGGTCGCCGCCTTGGTGACGACGTAGTCGACGGAGGAGAGCACGTCGAGGAGCTCGTCCGCGAGGCCGGCTTCGCGGAGGTGGTACGGGAGCCGGTGCCACAGGTAGGAGTGCGAGGCCGGAAGTCGTGTCCACTCACCGCCGTTGACGGCGCGGTACGAGTCCACCAGCGACCGGTGCAGGGCCTCCCACTGCTCCCCGACCAGGTGCTTCAAGTACGCGCGGAAGATGTCGTGCAGCACGATCGCGTTGCGGTCGGCCAGGTACGCGCCGATCAGTGAACGGTCCGCCAGGACGCGGCAGAACTGCCGCACCGCGCCGGCGGACCAGCCGTCGGCCCGCCACCAGTGGGTCAGCACGCTGAGGGGGATCGGGGCCGCGGCCGGGAAGACCGCGAGCGAGAGGTAGCGCTCGCGCAACGAGGAGGCGCCGGGGATACGGACGCCGTCGTCGAGGCTGCGCAGGCTCGCGGTGATCGCGTGCCCGATGGCGTTGCTTCGTTGGTCGGCGTCCCAGACGTCGAACGCGTGCGGGCCGAACAGGTGCAGGGTCTCGCGTGCCTCGGACACGGCCTGCTCCGGCGAAGACCCGGCGGCAAGGTCGGAGGAGACGTTGGACCCGACCACGCTGGCCAGCAGTGGCCAACCGCCGCACAGGGCCGCCAGTTGTTCGGCCGCAGGGCGCGCAAGCGGCGAGACCGCGCGGGTGAGCAACTCGCTGATCTCCGAACCCGACATCGGGCCGAGCCGCAGCACCTGGGCGGTGGACGGGTAGGTGCGGATGTTCCTGGTGGTGACGAGGCGGACGCACTCCGGCGCGCCAAGGAGGAACGGCGAGAGGTCGGCGGCGGACCAGACGTTGTCGATGACCAGCAGCGCGCGCCGCCCCTGGAGAAGGCGGGCGAGATGGAAGCCCGCCTGTTCCGGATCGGTGAGGGCCGGCCTGGCCCCGTCGAGATGCACGCACAGATCGGAGATCAGCTCGACGACCCGCGCGCTCGTGCACCCCTCGCCCGTCTCCACCCAGAGGATCTCCGGGTACAGCTCACGGATGCCCGCGTCCTCGCAGACCTGCGTGATCAGCGTGGTCTTGCCGAAGCCGCCGGGTCCGCACACGGCCACCGTGCCGCCCCGGCCTGCCGAACTGGCAGTGCTCAGGAGGGAGATGACGCTCTCGAAGTCTTCCGACCTGTGGACCAAACCATGCTCCGGGGATGGCGCGAGGGCGTAACTCCCCACGGTGGTTGCCCGGCGGGGGTCGGGTACGCCCAGGATCTCCCGGAAGCGCTCCACGGCGTCCGGATCCGCCCGGTCGAGGACCGTGTCGAGTAATGCCTGTGAATCGGGCACGGGGAACAACTGCTCCCCGCCGGCCTCCCATTTGGACACCGTGCGATCGCTGACGCCGAGGTGAGCGGCGAACGCGCGCACACTCATGCGCAACGCCTCGCGCAGTGCCCGGGCCTCCCGGCCTGACCAGCGCTGCACTGTTCCCACGGAAGCTCCCGCGATCGGTGACCAGGACGCTAGCAGCCTAGGACGGCCGTGACCGCGCCGTACGGGCAACGGTTCCACGGGAGTTCAGCAGGAGTGCGACACCGTCGTTTGCTACGGCGCGGCATGCCTCCGCAGACCTGCGTCCGGAGTTCGGTGCCGGTGCGACGGGCGTACGACGCCGGGACATCCCTGCACCCGGTGCCCCGACGCCAGTCTTGGCGGGGCGAGAAGCGGTGCCCCGGCAGACCCCGGGCACCAGTCGAAACGGTCTGCCTCGCAGAGAGAACCGCCGTCATCAACCAGCCGACGAACAGTCAGGGATGCCATGGCAGAGACCTCCGAAAAGAGGGAAGGGCGCGGTTCGAGTTCGAGGCCCGCCCCGAGGCCCTCGTCCACACCGTGCACGGCGAGACGATGGCGGTGGCGGCATGGTGCAGCGGCCCGCTGATCCACATCGAAGTGCTCGACCAGGACTGCCACGTACCGGAGTTGAAACGCCCGGCGGAACTCTCGGGCCCGCTCTCGGAGTACGACCTCCAGGAACGCGGACGCGGCCTCTTCCTGATCGACGCGTTCAGCGAGCGATGGGGCTTCGCCGTCCGACCTCCCGGAAAAGCGGTCTGGTTCGAGCTGACCGACCCCGACCTGGTCGGAGCGCTCGGATGAACCTGACCGGAATCCCCGTTCCCGGTGCGGACCACGCGACCAGAGCTTCCTGCCCGCACGTCACGCACCGCCTCAGACCAGAACCGATGTCCAGGAGGAACCGCTGTGACCACGACCAAACCCCTGCCCGGCACCCGCGACCGCTTCGGTGCCGAACTCCGCCGCCGGGACTTCGCCGCCGCCGCGCTGCTCGAGACTGCCTACTCCCGCGGCTTCGAGCGGCTGGCCGTCCCCGTATTGGAGCGCGCCGAGAGCTTCTCCGAGCAGGTCGTCGGCCGCTCGCCCTGGCCCGAGTGGAACCCGCGGGGCGTCTTCACCGTCCCGGTCCCCGGTTACACCAAGGGCTACACCGAGACGACCGGCGTGACCACGGCCCTCCTGATCCCCGAGGGCACCGTCTCGGTGGCCCGCTGGATCGCCGGCCGCCTGCGCGAGGTCGAGGCCGGCGCCCTGCCCGTGAAGGTCTGCTACGACCTCCCCTGCCACCGCAACGAGCCGCTCGACACGCTCACCGGCACCAAGCTCCGCGAGTTCTCGCAGTTCGGCGTTGAGATCCTCGGCGCGGCCAACCCCGCCGCCGACGCCGAGATCATCACCTTCATCTACGACGCCCTCGCCGCGCTCGGAGTGCCCAGGGACACGATCCGGGCCCGCATCAACGATGTCTCGATCTTCACCCGGGCGGTCGCCGACAGCCGCATCCCCCACGAGACCGCCATCGCGATCAAGGAACACTTGGACGCCCTCGCCGAGTGCCGCGCGGGCAAGCACCCGGAACGCGCGGGCGACCTCCGCAAGACCCTCTCCGACATCCTCGACCACCTCCACCTGACGGATAGCCAGCGTGCGGTGTGGGACCTGCTCGCCGGCCACGCCACCGGCACCGCCGACGACCACGCCCGGCGAATCCTCGGCCCGGCCCACGCCGACGACCTGGACGCCTTGGAAACCATGCGGACCAGCCTCATCGACGACGGCATCCACACCGTCATCGACCTCGGCGTGGTCCGCTCCCACGAGTACTACACCGGCGTCTCGTTCGAGGTCGACGTGCAGCTCCCCGACGGACGGCTGTACGCCGAGATCGCCGGCGGCGGCCGGTACGACAAGCTCATCGGCCACTTCATGACGTCCGCCTCCCTCACCGCGATCCCCTCCACCGGCTTCGCGTTCGGCATCGAGCGCCTCCTCACGATGCTCGCCGACATCGGCGTCTTCGACCGTCCGGCCGTCCACTCCGTCCAGCACCGCTTCGACGACTCCAGCGCCGATACGCTGCTGGTCCCCCGCGACGACGCGGCCACCGTCGCCGGGTACCTCCGGGCCCGCCGCGCGGCCGACCGGCAGCTGCGACGCGTGGACATCTGGGTCGGCGAGAACGACCAGGACGCCATTGCCCAGTACGCCGCCGCCCGCCGCATCACCGGGGTGGACTGGTGCTGACCGACCTCCGCCGACAGCTCGCGCCGCTCCTCACTGCCGGCTACGGCGAGGCGGTGGAGCGGTGGACCAGCCGCCACCTTGCGGACCTGCCGGACCTGGCCACCGCCTACCGCGCCTACACGCTGGCAGACCGGAACCTGAACCGGCCTCTCCTCACCCTCGTCGGCTACGGAGCCCGACGCGGCGGCCTCGGAGCCGAGTTGTACGACGAGGTCGGCCCGGCCTGCTTCGTCGCCCAGGTCGTCCGGGACTTCCTCGCGATCCACGACGACGTCGTGGACGGCGACCGCGAGAAGTTCGGGCAGCCCACCCTGCCCGCGGTCCTGGGCAACGAGGCAGCGATCTTCTTCGGCGACCTGCTCCTCGGCCTGGTCGGAGATCTCATCGCAGGGGCCTCGATCCCCGCAGAGGCCCGCCACCGGCTGCAGACGCGCGTCCTCCGTGCGCTTCGACGCGTCCAGCACGGTCAGCTCACCGAACTCGCCCTTCAGCGCCGACCGTTGCGAGAGATCCGGACCGAGACCCTGCTGAAGGTCTACGCCGACAAGGCCGCCGAGTACTGCTACGTGCTGCCGTTCGAGATCGGCATCGTCCTGGCCGGCGAGAGCAGCGCCCTCGCGGACGCCGTTCGGCCGGTGCTGCTGGACATCGGTGTCGCCTCACAGATCATCGACGACATCGCGGGCCAGACCACCGGCTCCGGCAAGGACACCCCCGGCGAACTGCTGCACCTGCGCCGAACCGTCCTGCTCTCGGAACTCTCCTCCCGGATCCCGTCCGGCCATCCACTCGAAGCCGCGCTCTCCGGGCAGACGGCCACCGCCGACGACATCCCGGCGATCAGGGAGGCGTTCGTCTCCAGCGGCGCGCTCCACGCGACCGGCCGCCGTGCCGAGGCCCTGGCCGACCGCACGAGGGCTGCCATACCGACCCTTCCCCTCGGCGGGCCGGCCACCGAGTACCTGATGGACCTCCTGGCCGCCCGCGTCACCGACAACCTCGCCAGCTGGACCACCGAAGAGTGAACTCGGTGGAGCCCGCACCTCCCGCCGCTCTACGCTCAGTCGACCGACCGAATCAGGAAGGTACCGTGCCCACAAACGATCTCTCCTCGCGCACGTCCGTGAGGCCCTCCTGGGATGAACTCCCCGTCCCCGTACGGGAGTCCGCACAAGCGGTCCTCGGCTCGCCCGTCACCGACTCCCAGGCCCAGACCGGCGGATTCAGCCCCGGCCTCGCAGTCCGCGCCACCCTCGCCGACGGCCGGGCGGTGTTCCTCAAGGGCGTCGCCACCGACCACCCCGTCCACGGGATGTACGCCGACGAAGCGACGATCAACCGCAGCTTGAGCCACCAGGTCCCCGTACCGCGGATGCTCGACTCCTGGGAGGCGGGCGGGTGGCTGCTGATGGCCTTCGAGGACATCGACGGCGGCCACCCCGACCTCAGCCCCGGCTCGGCCGACCTCCCCGCGGTCATCCGATTGCTCGACCAACTCCCCAAGACGGTCAGCCCCTCCCCGATCCCCGGCGCCCCGACCGTCGCCGCCGTCCTCGAAGGGGGCTTCCACGGCTGGCAGGCACTCGCCGACCAACAGGCCGAGCTCGACCCGTGGTCCGCGCGCCACCTCGACCAACTCGCCGCCGTCGAGCGCGACTGGCTCACCGAATCCGCCGGAGACTGCCTCCTCCACGTGGACCTGCGCGCCGACAACATGCTCATGCACGACGGCAACGCCCTCGCCATCGACTGGGCCTACCTCCACCAGGGCGCCGCCTGGATCGACCCCGCCTTCCTTGTCCCCCAACTGATCCGCGCCGGCCACACCCCCGCCCAGGCCGAAGCCCTCATCGCGGACGTCACCTCCTGGACCGCCGCCCCACCGGACGCGATCACCTCCTTCGCCGCTGCCCAGGCCGGCTACTGGGAACGCAGCTCCCGCCTCCCCGCCCCACCCGGAGTGCCCTACCTGCGCGGCTACCAGGCCGCCATGGCGGCCGTCGGCCGGACCTGGATCGAGTTCCGCACCGGCTGGCACTGAGGTTACGCAGCGGTGGCCGCGGGCTTCGGCCCGAGGCCACCGAGCCTTTCGGGTCTCCTCCCATCCACCAGACAGAGAGCCCCGCCGTTGCCGGCAACCGCGCTGTAACTCGCGCCGCCAGATGGCCAGGAGGAGCAACTACGGTCACGCTGTGAACAACTCCCAGCCCCACGAGGCCGTAGCCCAGCCCCTCACCGCCGCCGGCGTTCTCTTCTTCGACGAAGCTGACCGCGTGCTCCTGGTGAAGCCCACGTACAAACCGGGCTGGGAGATCCCGGGAGGTTACCTCCACCCTGGTGAGACCCCGAGCGAGGGCGCGGCCCGAGAGGTCGAGGAGGAGCTCGGCATCACCCCGCCCGTCGCCCGCCTCCTCGTCGTGGACTGGGCGCCCCACCCGACCGAGGGCGACAAGCTTCTCTTCGTCTTCGACGGGGGCGTCCTCCCCATCGAGGAACGAGCCCGGATCAACCTGGACGGCGTGGAGATCGGCGAGTATGCCTTCCACGCCGTCGACCGGCTCGACGAAGTCCTCATCCCGCGACTCGCCCGCCGCGTCCAGGCCGCTTGCACCGCCAGGACGAAGCCCGAAACCGTCTACCTGGAGCATGGAGCGACCCACTTGTAGACCGTGGCTGGTACAAGTGGCGCCTGGGAAACAGGCTCACCAGCATCCGGACGAACCTGGGGCACCCGGCTTCGGGCACTCGACTCAAGCGGGTTTGATCAATCGGCTTGTGCTGGACGGGAGCGAGGGGATACCACGACGGTATGCACCGCTGGACTCCTCTCAACGAGCGTCAGCTCGCTCTCCTGGCCCGGATCGGTGAGGGCGTCAACCCCGTCACCTCGGACGAACCCACGCTGGCCGTCACGGCACGGGCACTCAAAGGCCGCGGGCTCATCCTCATGCCGAAGGCTGCTGACAAGAGGTGGCGAGCAGAGATCACCGACGTCGGACGGTTCTATCTGGAACATGGCCATCACCCGGATCAGCCGGCCAAGAAGGACGGTCGACCTGCTGAGCGAGGCCCCGTTCAGAAGTCGGCTACGAAGATCGTTCGGCAGGACGCTCAGCCGGGCGAAGGGGCCGCAAGTCCGAAGTCAGCGGCACCTACCCGTCCTACCCGTCCGCTGCCGCCTCCTCGCTCGGTGACTGGGCCGGCGTTGATCGAGCAGGTCCAGCAGGCGGGGCGCTTCCTGCGTATCTCGGATCCGCTGCCGGAGGAACGTGCGCGGCTGCGGCGGGCCTTCGACGCTGCCCGGGAGTACGCGCCCGACGGCTACCAGCTGAAGTACAGCGGGCGGGAGAAGGGCGACTTCTTCCTCGGCCTGCTCCGGACGAACGGGCTCGACGAGACCGAGTGGAACCGGATCCGCCTCCAGCGCAGCAGGGTCATCACCGACGTCGACGACGTGATCGCGGCGATCAGAGCCGACCACAGCGCTTTCGAGATCTCCGAGGAGGTGCTCCCGCGAGTGCTGTCGATCGTCCGTCTGATCGCCGAGGAAGCCCTGGCCAAGCACGGGGACGTCGCGATCTCGAAGAAGCGACGTCAGGCCAGGCCGATGCTCAACGTCCACGGTCGGACCTGGGAGATCGGCTTCAAGGAGCGGCAGCAGCAGGTCAAGTACGTGCCTGTCCCCAAGGGGCGGCGCAAGACGTACGACTGGCAGCGGGTCACACCCGCCTACCGAACCGAGCCGTCCGGAGAACTCGACCTCTACCTGGTCGAACCCCATCCCTACGGCTACAACCGCGCCGGCGCCTGGAAGAAGGAGTACGGCGACAAACCCGACCGCCCGTTGGAGGAACAGATCGGCAGTGCCTTCCGGGCACTCAAGGCGCACGCCGAGGACCAGGAGAAGCGCCGCCTGGCGTACGAAGCCGAGCAACGACGCCTTCGGGAGGAACGGGAACGGGCGGAGATCGAGCGGCGACGACTGGAGGCCGAGGAGAAGGAGCGCAAGCAGCGGCAGTGGGAGAAAGCCGTCGCCGCCGCCAAGATCCACGCCGCCGAGGCTGCGCGGGCGGAGACCTTCGGCGCTGCCCTGGACCGGTGGCGTGCTGCGGCTGAGATCCGCCGGTTCTGCGCGGAGCTGGAGGAATCCGTGTCCCGCGCCACGTCCGTCGCGGAGGCCGGGCGCCTGCGCCAGTGGGCCGAGTGGGGTGCGAAAGAAGCCGACAGGATCGACCCGACGTCGCCCGGCCGCGGGCTCGGCATCGAGGACTTCGAGACCGAACCCACTGACGAGGCCCTGCGCCCCTTCCTCGACGGCTGGAGCCCGCACCGGCCCGTCAAGGAGACACCGCCGGTCGAGCCCGCCCAACCACCCCGTGAGGCAGCCCCCTGGCACGACCTCAGCGCCTCACCTCGGGACCAAGGCTGGAGATACGCACGCCGAGGTCGCGCTCAATGGTGGAGGCAATGACGCCGTGCCCTCGCTCGCGCAACGCCTTCACGGCCCGCTCGATCAGGACGTTCAGCCGTTCCACCTCTTCGCGAAGGGCAAGCAGCTCGTCATAGCGGTCCACCCGCTCCCGGCCGCACCATTCGCGAACGGTGCGGAGGGCATCGTCCTCGGCCTTCAGCTTCCCGTCGTCCCGGCGGCGCTCCCAGGAGTGCCATGACGGAAGGGCCCGCTCGCGGTCCACGGCCTCCTGCCGACGATCGACCTCCGGCAGGATCTCCTCGGCCAGCACCTCCGCAGCCCGCCGGGCGATCCGCTCGACGACCGGCCAGCCCGCCAGGCACAGTCCGGATCGGGTCTCGTGGACCATCGGATCGGCGCGCAGCTCGGCTGGATCGAGGTCCAGACGACGCGCTGTGGCATCGAGATCGGTCAGCTCCAACACGCCGCCGTCAGCCGCACCCTTACGCAGCCGGACCTGGCTCTTCGGGCGGACGAACCCCAGGACCGTCCGGGCCGCCTCGAACTCGGGGCTCTTGCGCATCTGCCGGGACGCCTCGGTCAGCCTCAGTTCCGCAGCATTGTCAGCACGGAAGACCTCCACGTCGGCCCACCGGGCGACCAGTGAGGCACGTGCTACCCACTCCTGCAGCCCGGCTTCTTCCCCATCGAGGAACCGGACGTGCACCTGGGCGGACCGGCGCGGGTCTCCCACTCGGACGATCTGCACGCGGCGGACAGCGCCGCCGAGCAGCTT
Source organism: Kitasatospora sp. NPDC088134 (assembly GCF_044741705.1). NCBI lineage: Bacteria > Bacillati > Actinomycetota > Actinomycetes > Kitasatosporales > Streptomycetaceae > Kitasatospora > Kitasatospora sp. NPDC088134. The sequence continues at coordinate 77,656 of NZ_JBIUTD010000021.1, forward strand.
GGGCTGGGCACGATGGGCCCAGTTCTCGTTGATCTCCACGTACTCATTGAGCCAAATCGGCGCCCTGCCGCACTACTGATTCCGAGGACCGTTACCGGTCAGAAACGGAGCTTGGACCGTTGTGATGACGCGCAGCGGATGATGGTTCCGTGCGGCTGGCCTCACGAACTCCGCTCGGTCTTGAGTCGCGCATTCTCGGCTTCCAAGGCCGCGATACGTTGTTCAAGCTGGGCGCGGGTGAGGCGACTGCTCCTGGGGGCTTGAGCGGGGGGATTACTGACATTCGGTGGTTCTGCTACAAGCCCGAGTGGCTCGTAGGCCACGCATGGACGATGATCCGTGCACTTTGGGATTGGACATGGAGCAGCGCCGCTTCGTCTCCACGATGTGGCCGCAGTAGAGCAGTAGAGACGTACGCGCCAGCGCATGATCTGATGATCTGGTTTCTTGAACGATCCCATCATCTCAAGCGCCTTTTCGCGGCCAGCGTTCCGCCGCCGCAGAAGCTCTGGATCTGCTGCCTCTTCGGCTCGCCACTTTTCAGCCTGCTTGTTGACGGCGTCACGGATCTGAACAACACCAGTCATGAGTGGGGGAGTGATGCCTGTATTGGATCGCGAGTGATCAGCCGATGACTGGACAGTGGCCAGCTGCCCGAAGCGCTCAGATGCCAGCGCGAAACTGGGTGACTTGGCCTTCATGCCCTGCTGTCGTCAGGCGTGGTCGGGGCTTTGGCCCTCCGGGCAGGAGATCTCGCCCTGGGACCGGGCTCAAGGTTCTCGTTGCATGCATGGCGAGGCCCTGGCCGCAGAGTGCGCCCAGGGCCTCGCCCGGTGTGACGGTACGGTTCAGTTGGCGTCGGCGGGGATGGTGCCGAGGCGGCCGGCCTGGAAGTCCTCCATGGCCTGCTGGAGTTCGCGGTGGCTGTTCATCACGAACGGGCCGTAGTGGGCGACGGGCTCGCGGATCGGGAGGCCGCCGAGCAGGACGAACTCGAAGGTGGCGGAGCGGGAGTCCTGCTTGTCGTCGGCGCGGATCGTCAGGCTGTCGCCGTCGCCGAAGACCACGGCCTGGCCCATCCGGAACGGGCGGCGCTCCTCGCCGGCCGAGCCGCTGCCGGCCAGGCCGTAGGCGAGGGCGTTGAAGTCGGGGCGCCAGGGCAGGGTGAGCTGGGCGCCGGGGGTGAGCGAGACGTGCGTCATGGTGATGGGGGTGTGGGTGGCGCCGGGGCCCTGGTGGCCGTCGATCCCGCCGGCGATGACCCGGATCAGCGCGCCGCCGTCGGCGGAGGTGAGCAGCTTGACGCTGCCGCCGCGGATGTCCTGGTACTTCGGGGTGATCATCTTGTCCGAGGCGGGCAGGTTGACCCAGAGCTGGAGACCGTGGAACAGGCCGCCGGACTGCACCAGCGACTCCGGCGGGGTCTCGATGTGCAGCAGGCCGGAGCCCGCCGTCATCCACTGGGTGTCGCCGTCGGTGATGGTGCCGCCGCCGCCGTGCGAGTCCCGGTGGATGAAGGTGCCGTCGATGATGTAGGTGACGGTCTCGAAGCCGCGGTGCGGGTGCCAGGGGGTTCCCTTCGGCTCGCCGGCCGCATAGTCCACCTCGCCCATCTGGTCCATCATGATGAACGGGTCGAGGAACTTCTGGTTGATCTTGGCGAAGGCGCGGCGGACGGGGAAGCCCTCGCCCTCGTAGCCCTCGGGGGCGGTGGCCACGGTCAGGACCGGCCGGGCCGTGCTGTGCGCGGGGTCGGGGGTGGTCACGCGCGGGAGGGTGAGCGGGTTCTCGACGGTCACGGCGGGCATGTCGGCCTCCTTCGGGGGTCTGTGGCCTACGTCCACCACAGTAGTTCAATGCTCAACAACTCGCAAGGTTGAACGTTGAACTACATGGGTGCATTCCCGCCCGGGGAAGCCGCCCGCGAAGGGGCGGGGGAGAAGGGGTGGGGGAGGGGTCAGCCGTACATCCGGCGCATGGTGAAGTCCACCATCTGCTCGACCGCGCGGGCGTCGAACACCATCCGGTGCTCGCCCTCCATGTCCAGGGCGAAGCCGTACCCGGTGGGCAGCAGGTCGAGGATCTCGGCGCCGGTGACCGAGAAGTGCTTGGACTCCTTGCCCGCGTAGCGCTTCAGCTCCTTGAGCGAGCTGAACATCGGGATCACCGGGGTGGGGGTGTTGTGCAGCGCGAGGAAGCCGGGGCGGTCGCCGCGCGGGCAGTACACCTTGGAGGTGATGAAGATGGCCTGGAAGTCCTCCACCGGCATCGCCCCGGTGGTGAAGGCGCGCACCGCGTCGGCCAGCGAGGGCGGCGAGGGCTCGGGGTAGAGCGACTGCTGGGCGGCCTGCGGGTCGCCGTACCCGGGGCCGGGCATGCCGGGCGCCCCCTGCTGCGACTGCTGCTGGTAGGGGTCCTGGTAGGCGCTCTGCTCGTAGCCGTACACGGGACAAGGCTATCGGGCGCGGCCCCGGTCGGGGACGGGAGATCCGCACAATCCGGGAGCGGGCCCCGTTGTGGGACGTGACCACGTTCATACCCTTGTCATGTCGGAGGGCTTGAACAAGTTACCAACGGGTAGCATCATGGGGCCTACTGGTGGGTAAGCGGTGCGTCGGAAACGGCCGCCCGTGGAGCAGACGAACCGGAGAAACGGTCATGGGTCACTACAAGTCCAACCTGCGGGACGTGGAGTTCAACCTCTTCGAGGTGTTCGGCCGCGACCAGGTGTACGGCACCGGTCCGTTCGCCGACATGGACGTCGACACCGCGAAGAACATCCTCAGCGAGATCTCCCGGCTGGCCGAGAACGACCTGGCCGCCTCCTTCGTGGACGCCGACCGCAACCCGCCGGTCTTCGACCCGGAGACCAATACCGCTCCGATCCCGGAGACCTTCAAGAAGAGCTACCAGACCTTCATGGACGCCGAGTGGTGGCGCCTGGGCATCCCGGAGGGCATCGGCGGCCAGGTCACCCCGAACTCCCTGGTCTGGGCGTACGCGGAGCAGGTGCTCGGCTCCAACCCGGCGATCTGGATGTACTCCTCCGGCCCGGCCTTCGCCGGCGTCGTCTTCGACGAGGGCACCGAGGAGCAGCAGAAGGTCGCCCAGCGCATGGTCGAGGGCCTCTGGGGCGCCACCATGGTGCTGACCGAGCCCGATGCGGGCTCCGACGTGGGCGCCGGCCGCACCAAGGCGATCAAGCAGGAGGACGGCTCCTGGCACATCGAGGGCGTCAAGCGCTTCATCACCTCGGGCGAGCACGACATGTCCGAGAACATCATCCACCTGGTGCTGGCCCGCCCCGAGGGCGGCAAGCCGGGCACCAAGGGCCTCGGCCTCTACATCGTCCCGAAGTTCGACTTCGACTGGGAGACCGGCGAGCTCGGCGAGCGCAACGGCGTCTACGCCACCAACGTCGAGCACAAGATGGGCCTCAAGGCCTCCAACACCTGCGAGATGACCTTCGGCGCCAAGCACCCCGCCAAGGGCTGGCTGCTCGGCGAGACCGTCGACGGCATCCGCCAGATGTTCAAGATCATCGAGTTCGCCCGGATGATGGTCGGCACGAAGGCCATCGCCACCCTCTCCACCGGCTACCTGAACGCGCTGGAGTACGCCAAGGAGCGCGTGCAGGGCGCCGACCTCGCGCAGTTCATGGACAAGACCGCGCCGCGCGTCACCATCACCCACCACCCCGACGTGCGCCGCTCGCTGCTCACGCAGAAGGCGTACGCCGAGGGCATGCGCGCCCTGGTCCTCTACACTGCCTCGGTGCAGGACGACATGCTGGCCGCCCGCCTGCGCGGCGAGCACGACGCCGCCGCCGAGCGCCTGAACGACCTGCTGCTGCCGATCGTCAAGGGCTACGGCTCGGAGAAGTCCTACGAGCAGCTCGCCCAGTCGCTGCAGACCTTCGGCGGCTCCGGCTACCTGCAGGAGTACCCGATCGAGCAGTACATCCGGGACGCCAAGATCGACACCCTGTACGAGGGCACCACCGCCATCCAGGGCCAGGACTTCTTCTTCCGGAAGATCGTCAAGGACGGCGGCCAGGCGCTCACCGCCGTCAACGAGCAGATCGGCAAGTTCCTCGCCACCGGCGAGGGCGGCGCCGCGCTGGCCGCCGAGCGCGACCTGCTGGCCACCGCCGCCGGCGACCTGGAGGCCATCGTCGGCAAGCTGATCGCCGACCTGACGGCCGTCGAGCAGGACGCCAAGAACATGTACAAGGTGGGCCAGAACACCACCCGCCTGCTGCTGGTCTCCGGCGACGTGGTGGTCGGCTGGCTGCTGCTGCGCCAGGCCGCCGTCGCGCTGGCCAAGCTGGAGGCGGGCGCGTCCGAGAAGGACGTCCCCTTCTACCAGGGCAAGATCGCCGCGGCGAAGCACTTCGCCCGCACCGTGCTGCCCACCACCACCGCGCAGCGCCAGATCGCCGAGGCGATCGACAACGAGCTGATGGAGCTCGCCGAAGAGGCGTTCTGATCCGGCGCCCCCACAGGACCGCCTGACCCACCCTCACCCCGCGGGGCCCGGTACTGCACCGGGCCCCGCGGCGTTGTGTCGCGCCCCGTTCACTGTTGTGTCACCGTTGCGGAGTTCTCGCGGCCCTGTCCGTGTACGGGCATATGCTCAGGGGAGGGCCCTGCAACCCCACCAGGCCCGGCCGCCCTCAACCCAGGAGCAAAATGTCGACCGCCGCCCGTACGGCCCACTTCGACCGGAAGCACACGGACGACCTCATCGCCTTCCTGGCGGCCTCCCCCTCCCCGTACCACGCGGTGGAGAGCGCGGCCGAGCGGCTGGAGCGGGTGGGCTTCCGGCGGGTCCGCGAGACGGACGCCTGGGAGGGCGGCAGCGGCGGCCGCTACCTGGTCCGCGGCGGCGCCCTGATCGCCTGGTACGTGCCCGAGGGCGCCGGCCCGGCCACCCCGTACCGGGTGGTCGGCACCCACACCGACTCGCCCAACCTGCGGGTCAAGCCGCTGCCCGACACCGGCGCGGCCGGCTGGCGGCAGGTCGCGGTGGAGATCTACGGCGGCGTCCCGCTCAACACCTGGCTCGACCGCGACCTCGGCCTCTCCGGCCGGCTCGCGCTGCGCGACGGCTCCACCCGCCTGGTGCAGCTCGACGAGCCGCTGCTGCGCGTCCCGCAGCTCGCCATCCACCTCGACCGGCAGGTCAACGAGGGCCTCAAGCTCGACAAGCAGCGCCACCTGACCCCGATCTGGGGCCTCGGCGACACCACCGAGGGCGCCCTGCTGGAGTACGTCGCCGAACGGGCCGGCCTGGCCGCCGCCGACGTCGTCGGCTGGGACTTGATGACCCACGACGTCCAGCCGCCCGCCTACCTCGGCCGGGACCGCGAGCTGCTGGCCGGCCCCCGCCTGGACAACCAGCTCTCGGTGCACGCCGCCACCGCCGCGCTCGCCGCCGTCGCCGAGGCCGGCGGCGAACTCCCGTACATCCCGGTGCTCGCCGCCTTCGACCACGAGGAGACCGGCAGCGAGTCCGACACCGGCGCGCAGAGCCCGCTGCTCGGCAACGTCCTGGAGCGCTCCTGCTACGCGCGCGGCGGCAGCCCCGAGGACCGGGCCCGCGCCCTGGCCGGCACCGTCTGCCTGTCCTCCGACATGGGCCACGCCGTCCACCCCAACTACAGCGAGCGGCACGAGCCCGGCCACCACCCGCTGCCCAACGGCGGCCCCATCCTCAAGGTCAACGTCAACAACCGGTACGCCACCGACGCCGTCGGTCGGGCCGTGTTCACCACCGCCTGCGAGAAGGCCGGCGTCCCGTGGCAGACCTTCGTCTCCAACAACGCGATGCCCTGCGGCACCACGATCGGCCCGATCACCGCGGCCCGGCTCGGCATCACCACCGTCGACTGCGGCATCGCGGCGCTCTCCATGCACTCCGCCCGCGAGCTGTGCGGCGCCGAGGACCCGCACTACCTGGCCAGTGCCATCAAGGCGTTCCTGGAGGGCTGACCCGCCGCCAGGGTGCGGGGCGGGCCCGCACCCTGAGGCCCGGTCAGTCCATTCCGGCCAGGACCAGCGGCAGCCGGCTCGCACCGCCCGCCACCAGCCGCACCGGCACGCCCCAGTCCTGCTGGTGCACGTGGCAGGCCGGGTACTCGATCTCCGGGTCGTCGTCGCAGGACGCCGCCATCGCCGAGACGTGCAGCACGCCCTCGGCCACCGCGTCCGACAGCACCAGCTCGCGGGAGAGCGCGCTGTCCGCGCCCGCGCCCGACACCAGCAGCTCCGGCGGGGTCGCCGAGACCAGCAGCCGGGTCGACGGCCCGTAGCGCTCGTCCAGCTTCTGGCCGGACGGCGCCGAGAACACCACGTCCAGGCGGAACGCGCCCGGGGCGACCTCGGTCGCGGCCCGCTGCGTGCGGTGCGCCACCGCCTCCACCCGGACCGCCTCCTCCGGCAGCCGCAGCCTGGTCAGCCGGTGCCGGGCCGACTCCACCACCACCAGGTCGCCGTCCGCCACCACCGCGCCGGACGGCTCCCGCAGGTCGGTCGCCAGCGTGCTGACCACGCCCGTCGCCGGGTCGAAGCGGCGCAGCGCGTGGTTGTAGGTGTCGCTGATCGCCACCGAGCCGTCCGGCAGCACCGTGACGCCCAACGGGTGCTGCAGCAGGGCCTGTTCGGCCGCGCCGTCCCGGTGCCCGAAGTCGAACAGGCCGGTGCCGACGGCGGTGTGCACCTCGTGCGTCCCGCGGGAGACCCAACGCACCGCTGAGGTCTCCGCATCCGCCACCCAGAGCCGCTCGCCGTCCGCCGAGACCGCCAGCCCCGACGGCTGGGCGAACCAGGCCGCCGCGGCGGGGCCGTCGACCAGGCCCTCGTTGGTGGTGCCGGCCGCGACCCGGACGGTGCCCGCCACCGGGTCGAACGCCCACAGCTGGTGCACGCCCGCCATGGCGATCCACACCTCGCCGTCGAAGAACGCCACGTCCCACGGCGAGGACAGGTCCACCTCGCGGGCCGGGCCGGCCGTCGGCGACCCCTGCCACCACTGCTTCCCGGTGCCCGCCAGCGTGGTCACGCTGCCGTCCGCCAGCCGCACCCCGCGCAGCGCGTGGTTCACGGTGTCCGCCACCACCACGTCGTAGCCCAGGTCGAGGCCCTCCGGCACCAGCGCCAGCCCCTGCGGTTCGCTGAACCGCGGCTCGGCGCCGTCCACCAGCCCGCGCACGCCGTCGCCGATCCGCCGCACCACGCGCTCGCCGTCCTCGGCCAGCTCCACCAGCGAGTGGTGCCCCGAGTCCGCGACCAGGTAGTGCCCGTCCGGCAGCCGCACCGCCTTCCCCGGGAAGCGCAGGTCGCCCGCCACCGGCTCCGGCGGCACGTACGGCCCGTCGCCGCGCCGCAGCGTCCCCTTCGCCGCGTGCTCGGCCTCCAGCTCCTCCACCAGCCGCTCGATCGCGTGCGCGTGCCCCTCACCGGCGTGCTGCGCGACCACGTACCCCTCCGGGTCGATCACCACCAGCGTCGGCCAGGCCCGCACCGCGTACTGCTTCCACGTCACCAGCTCGGGATCGTCCAGCACGGGGTGGTGCACCTCGTACCTCGCCACCGCGTCCACCACCGCCTGGTGATCCGCCTCATGGACGAACTTCGGCGAATGCACCCCGACGATCACCACCGTGTCCCGGTGCTTCTCCTCCAACTCCCGGAGCTCGTCCAGGACATGGAGACAGTTGATGCAGCAGAAGGTCCAGAAGTCTAGTACGACACACTTACCTCGCAGGTCGGCAAGCTTGAGTTCCTTGCCGCCTGTGTTGAGCCATCCACCGGCGCCGACCAGCTCGGGGGCGCGGACACGTGCACGAGAAGCCATGCCCCAATCAAACCTCACGAGCGGTGTCCGCATTCCGGGTGCTCCGGACTGGCCGTGGCCCGGCTGCCCTGTTGGGATGTAGGGCAGCCGGACCGGTCTGGTCAGCTACGACGCGGCACCGGGTTATCCGGGCTGTCGAGCCACACCGCGTGGCTGTCCGCCGTGACCGTGAGTCCGAACCGGTCGAACCCGGGGCGGCCCTGGTCGTCCCACCAGCGCCAGGCCGCCTCGACCTCGTCCCACAGATTCCGCGGGCCGGACTGCACCACCTCGTAGTCGGTCCGGTCGGGTTCCCAATCGGCGGTAGCCCACGAGGTGACGGCCGTGTCGTGCAGCCACAGCGTGTAGGTCCCATCGGGGTATCGCTCCGTCAGCGGGAACGCTCCAGGTACCTGCACGCCGATGGAGAACATCTCCAGCCAGCCGCCGACATCGTCCGGAGACAGGGAGCTTCGGAACCTGGCTCCACCAGCCGGCCATGGGGCGGAGAGGTACGTCAGGCTGTCCGGCCGGGGTGTGCGTTGCTGGCGGAGCCGCATGAACGCGGACGACCCGATGAACCGGCCGGTGGCCGTGCCGTCGTCGCCGACCGTGAGCCGGGCCACGGCTTCCCCGCCGTACTCCGGCCCCCACGGCGCGACGATCACCCCGCCGGGTCGGGACTGCTCCACCCACGCGTACGGCACCCTGCCCACCGAACACGTGGCGATCACCCGATCGTACGGAGCCGCCTTGGCGTAGCCCTCGGCTCCGTCGGCGACCACGAGTGTCGGGGAATACCCAGCCCGCGCGAGTCGGCCTTGGGCGTCCGTGGCGCTGCCCTCGTCCACCTCGACGGTGACGACGTTCGCCGGGCCGACCCGGTGGGCCAGGAGAGCGGCATTCCACCCGGTCCCGGTGCCGATCTCCAGCACCCGGTTGTCCTCCGCCATGTCGAGGGCGTCGAGCATGGAGAACACCATGGTGGGCATGGAGTTGGACGACGTGGGCATGGTCCCCCGGCTGTCGCCGGTGTGGGTACCGTCGTCCCACTGCGTCGTGAGTGGCACATCGGAGTAGACGGCGCTCCACCAGGCCGCCGGGTCGGCTTGGCGGCTCACAGCCTCGCCCTGGCGCACGCCGTCCGCCTGGCCCGGCCAGATCGTGTCAGGGACGAACCAGTGCCGGGGTACGGCGTTGTACGACGCCAACCAGTCAGAGGTGAGAGATCCGTTCGCGATGAGCGCGGAGGCCAGCCGGGCTCGACCGGCCTCCGCTTCGTGCTTGTCGCTCACCGGCTACTTACCGCCAGCCGGGCCCTGGCCGTCGCTGGTGTTGCCACCCTCGTCCGACCCGCCACCACCGTGCTTGTTGCCGCTGCTGGAGTCGTCCTGCTGGCCGCCACCGGTGCCGGAGCCGGAGCCCCCGCCGTGCTTGCCGTCGGCGTACAGAATCCACGCGGGCATGGGTGTCCCTCCGTCGCTGCTTCGGGTCGAGGGGGTTCCTCCGACCCGGTGTGCACCTTGCTGACCCGTCCCGGCTGAATCCTTCCCCAGGCAGCCGGGACGGGGGTCTGTGGTGGCCCAAGAGGGCCGGTTCTGCGCCCACCAGGGCGCCGGGGCCGGTAAGCCGTCGCGCGCACGCCGCTGACCCGCCCAGGGGCCTCCGAGGCCGAACACGGGAACGGCGTACGGGTCAGGCATTGCTGCCGCGGGTGGTCGGCCTTATGCGCCGGGCCTGCTGGTCGAGCTTTCGGCGGAGCTGCATTCGCCTGGCAAGATGCCTGCGATAGGGGCTGAACATCGTTACAGGCCAAGCGAATTGGATGTAGGCGCCCCACATCCACGCAATCGTGTGGCGGGGCTCCGTCGCCAGTGCACGAAGGACACGTCCCAGGACGACGAGACGTGGGGTGCTCACCGCTCGGTCCGCTCCGAAGCGCAGCGCGGAGTACTCGGCCGCATGACGGCGATCAGCTCCGGGCCGTTCGGCAAGGCTTCGATCTCGCTCGGATAGGTCTCCCACTCCTGCCCGCCGCCTCTGGGGCGAAGGTAGACCATGCCGCCTTGGATGCCCATGTAGGTGCCTTCCGCGCCCTTGTGGGCACGGTCCCTGACGACCTCACCGATCTTGGGCTTGTAGATCGTCCGGGTTGCCTTGCGCGGTGCCACTGCCCCCGCTCCTCTCCGCCGACTTGCCACCAAGATCTGGCAGTTACCCGGGACGGTGGAACCTCGTGCAAGGGACACTTCCGAACGTCCCTCGTGGGGTAGAACGTCCCTGACAAAGGTCCGTGATGTGCGGGGAGACAAGCGGGATGCCGAACGAGAGACTGAAAGACGTTATGGCGTCAGGAGGTTGGACGTGCTCAGCCCTGGCTGAGAAAGCCGGCGTGGACACCAAGTCGGTCGAGCGGTGGGCCAACCAGAACCGCACGCCCCGGTTAGGCACAGCCCGTTTGGCTGCCGAAGCCCTCGGAGAAGACATGTTCGCACTGTGGCCGAGCCTGCGGCAGCCGCGCGCCGCACGCGCGATAAGCCCCGAACTGGTCGCCCTGTACGAGCAGCGAGCCGACCTTCCCGTCTCCGTCTTCGTGGACTTGCTTGGAAAGGCCACTGAGCGGATCGACGTGTTGGTCTACGCGGCCGTGTTCCTGCACGAGGCGTATCCCCGGCTGAACGAACTCCTTCGCGAGCGCGCCGCCGAGGGGTGCGCGGTCCGGATCGCCCTTGGTGACGCCGCCAGCGAGAACGTCAAGCAACGAGGAGAGGAGGAGCGGTTCGGGCACGGCATCGAGTCCCGGTGCAGGCTCGCCCTCCTGCACTACCGTCCGCTGCTCGGCACACCAGGCATCGAGATCCGAACACACGGGACCACGCTCTACAACAGCCTCTACCGGGCCGATGACCAACTGCTGGTGAACGCACACGTCTGGGGAGTCAACGCTTTCGGAGCCCCGGTCTGGCACCTGCGGAGGACCGGCGCAGGGACGCTGTTCGACACCTATGCTGCGAGCTTCGATGCAGTGTGGAACACCGCCCTACCGGTGGAGGAGAGCTGATCACGTGGCACGCACCGAGTTCTACGATGACCCCAACGCGCCCAAGCCGAACCGGCTGGTGGTGGCAGCGTCCGCAGTGGTGACCGATGACGACGGGCGCATCCTGCTGCAACGACGCACCGACAACGGTCTGTACGCGCTGCCGGGCGGCACGATGGATCTTGGCGAGTCGCTCCCAGGAACGGCCGTCCGCGAGGTGCGTGAGGAGACCGGCCTCGACGTGGAGATCACGGGACTCGTCGGCACGTACACCGATCCTCGGCACGTGATCGCCTACTCGGACGGCGAGGTACGGCAACAGTTCAACGTCTGCTTCACCGCGCGCATCACCGGCGGAGAACTCCGGATCTCCAACGAGTCGACCGATCTACAGTTCGTGGCGCCGGACGACCTCGGAGAACTGCCCATGCATCACACGCAGCAACTGCGGCTCCGGCATTTCCTTGAACATCGGGCGACTCCGTACCTGGGGTAGGGAACAGACGACAAAGGGCCCCACCCCGGCCACCACAAAGGGCGGACAGGGTGGGGCCGTTGTGGTGCTTGGGCGGATCAGTCCCAGATGTCGGAGTCATCTTCGGATTCGGGCGGGGCGATAGCGACTCGTGCGCTGGGCGATAGCCCCAACTCTCTGATGTAACGGGAGAGCTGTGACCGGTACTGAGTGGCAATAGTGGCAGCGCCATTTTTCACGGTGCCGCGCTCGGCGGTGACCATGAGCCCACGTTCGGACAGGTCCCGCTCGGCCTGGTCGATCCTGGCAACGCAGACGCACAGGTCCTTGACGGTCGTATGGTCGACTTCGCCGAGCCCTGCGGCAACTTCGAGGATGGGAACGATGCGCAGCCACTCCGCGGACGCGACTTTCCTGCACCGGATGTTCGCCTCCTGCGTCTGGGCGGTCGGCGAGTCTTTGAAAATGTCTCGCCAATCAGGTTCCGCGAGGATGGCGCGCGGGACTATCACACCCTCTTTGATTTCGGACTTGGACGGGTTTCCCTCTCGGGCCCGCGCTACTGCCGGCTTGGGCCGGTATCGGTCAGCCATGATCTCCTTTCGTTTTATGGCGGACGCGCCGGACTGCCAAAAATGGCCTCAGCTCCGGCGCGAGTCTTTTCCCTCCCTGCCGGTCAGGGCCAGGAAGGGAGGGAGACACCCCCCTGGGTAAAACCGTAGGTCAGAGGCCCTTTACGGGCTTTGCCTGGTCAGCGGCCCAACCGCCGGGCTGATGCTGCGCGGTCTCACGGCTGTGACACTGCGTACACAGCGGACGGAGCCGCGACCACGTGTCCGGATCGGCGACACCCCGAGCGACCAGCGATCGGCGCGACTCCGGGAAGTGGTCAGCGACAGTCGCCGACCGAGCACACAGCACGCACCACGGATGTGCGTACAGGTAGGCGCGACGGATGCGAGCCCAACGCCGAGCGTCGTACCCGCGCTCTGCCGCACTGCCTCGCTGCTGCTCTGCCTCGCGCTGGTGCTGTGGGCAGCGACCACCACGGGCCGTCAGCTCCGGGCACCCGGGGACCGAGCAGGGTGGGCGGGGTCTGCGTGGCATGGTGCCCTCCATCAGTACGAGAGAAAATTAATCATGGACGAGCGCCAGAAACGTGAGCGATGGTTCAATGAGGGCGCACCACTATTCCGAAAAATGATCGAGGAATCCGGCCTGGCAGACACTCTTCCACCGGGTGACTTTTATATGTGTCCCCTGTGTTGCCGAGCCCTTCCGCGAGAAGCGCTAAATACAAACGCGCGCCCGCATCTTACGGCAGAGGATGTGCCCCCGAAGAGCCTAGGTGGGCAGAAACTTCTACTCACATGCTCCGACTGCAATCATGCATCGGGAACGGAGTTCGATTCGCAGGCCGCTACGCGCAAGGCACTACGGGAGCTTTATTCGGGAAGGAATCCCGGGCGCACCTTTAAGATGGATTTTAAGGCCGGAGAGTCGACAATTCATGGGGTGGCGTCGCACGACGGAGGCAAGCTTGTTCTCCGACCGACGCGGAACAATCCCCCTGTTCTGGATGCCCATACGGCGGCGCTAGATGAAGCTGTGCGGCGAGGCGACCTGTCGTCTCTCGAATTCAATGTCCGACAGAAGCTCGACATCAGAAGGGCGGATCTCTCGCTTGTTCGGGCGGCTTATTTGGCTGCATTTATTTCGCTCGGATGGCACTACATATTCGGCCCAGCCACAGGGCCGATACGAGCTCAGCTTCGATCTCCCGAGGCGGTTATCCTGTCGACCCTGAGCGCGTTCGCGCCACAGTTTTCGGATGACACTCGAAAGATAATGCTAGTCGAAGAGCCGGAATCAATTGAGTCCGTAATGGTTACATTGGGTCCACATGTTGTCTTTCTGCCGGACCCGTGGGGATCGAACTCTTGTGAATCGTTGTCCGATGCGCTGGAGTGCTGGCAGAAGGATGGAATATGGGAGGAGATATCCGGCCGCGGGAAAAGCGTCCCGTGGCCCGCAGGCTCGGCCAATCGGTACCGGCTTGACAAAATTCAGAACGGGGAAGTCTGAGCGTCGAAGTCCTTGCCCGTCTTGAGCCGACGACACGGGCGGCACAGCGGCCACACGTTGTCGTCGGTGTCCTCGCCGCCGAGGGCGAGCGGGGTCCGGTGGTCCACGTCGACCAGCTCGGCGGGGAAGCCCTCGCCGCACAGCCCGCACGCTGCTGAGCCTGTTTGGTCATTCCAGAGCCGGAGGAATGACCGGTGGATTGATCGGTTCGCCGTTTCTGTGCCTCGGCGTCACGTCCACGGCCAGCAGCCGGCCAGAGTTCATCGGGTCGCGCATCGGCTGGACTCCGCGGGGCATCGGTGCACCACCGTTGACTACCGGCAGACCAGTTGGGGAATCGGACCAAACGGGCCGCCCCTTCGCATCCCGAGGGAAATACGGATAGGTCCCGTCCGGGCCGGGGTCGAGCGCGTCAACAGCCATGTCAGTCCGCCGCTTCGATGTAGGCGTTTCGCTGGGCGTCCAGCTCTTCGGCGTAGGCCACACCGAGGGCCGCAGCGGCGTTGTCCACAGCGCTGGTGATGTCCTCGATGATGCGCAGGTCGTACCAACGCTGCTCGGGGACAGTCCGCGCCTCGCCAAGGTGGGCCTGTGCGTTCTGCGCGGCCGTCAGGATCTTCTCGCGCTTGTACCGCTCGGCACGGTGCGCCACGTACGCCTGAAACCACGGCTCGGCAGACAGAAGCTCGATGAACTCCGCGTGCAGTTCATTGGCTCGGTCGGACCTCTCAGCGGCCTGCGCCGTCCACGTCGTGAGGAACGTGCGGTCGTATTCGGCGGCCCTCTCGGCACGACGGGCCTGCTCAGCCTCCTCGGCGGCCACTAGGGCGGCCTCGGCGTCCGCCATCGGACTCGCGAGGCGGTCCGCCTGGGCGCGCAGCTTGGCGAGCTTGTCAGCGGCTCGGGAAACGTCGTTGCTCATGGTCAGACCTCACGATCGGTAGGGGTGGAAACGTTGCGGCCGAGCTGCACGGCGGCAGCCTTCGCGGCCTCGTAGTGGCCGAGCGACAGGTGAGCGACAGCGCCCATCTGGTCGTACTGCTCGGGGCGGTCGCGCTTCATCTCGGCAAGCCGCTCCATGGCAGCGCTGTAGTGGAAAGCGTCTGCGCGAAGACGGAGTCGCTTCGTCTCGCGGTCCTCGTTCGAGTAGTTGAAACTGCTGCGGGTGATCACGATGTTCCTCTGGTTGGCCGCCTCGGCGGCATGAAAAAGCCCCTGCCCGGAACCGGGAGGGGTCGGCTTACGGCGCCTGCTCTCGCTACGCAGCGTCCGCCTTGCGGGCCCAGTAGGCGGCCTGCTGGCACACCGCGCCGCAGTAGAGCCGGGGGCGACCCGTGGCGCGCTGCATGACCGTGTTGGTGCAGCCCTTGCGCTGGCACGGGCCCGCCTCGGTGATGGGCTCCAACAGCCGCGCCGCCTCAGCGGTCAGCCGGTGCGCTTCGCCGGCTGCCGCGCCCTCTCCGGACAGGGCCCTCAGTGTTGCCGCTTCGGCGCTGCGGATCAGATCCAGCGCGCGGGTGTGGTCAGTGTTCATCTCGAAGCCTCCATGGCTGTCGGTGTTTTCGGTGGGACGGTCAATCCCTCGTAAGTGGAGGGCGAGGGGTTCCCACGTAGAGAGGGACGATTCCCCGTTCATCCTGTAGTGGACGGGGAGGGATTCCTTGGGCCCCGAAGTGGAAGAGGGGGACGAATTCCCCTCCCCGGACTTGTAGGGACGGACGATTTCCTCTCCTACCGTTGGGGAGAGCGGGCAGATGGCCCGTATATTGGGGCATTCAGGTAATCTCGGACATGTGATCTGCGTCTCACTCTTGCGGCATGACGGGTAACGGTCGAAGCGGCCCGGCGGACGCTCTGCGTCGTGGCCTCCAAGATTCGGGGGAGGCCAGATGTGCCCCGCAGACGGTACGGCGCAGGCTCACCATGGTGGGGGACCAGAAATTTCCTACTCGCCGCTTCCCTGCCCCTCGCTTGTTAGGGAGAGCAAACCTTCCCTTCATGCACACCCACCACGTCACCCCTGGCGGTCCACCGCACTGCCCCCGGCGCGGTGAGGTGACGTAGTGACGGTTGAGAGCCTGATGTCGGTTCTCTCTAGACATGTCTGAGAGAACCAGAACAAGCCCCAGAACCGTCACCTCGTCACCCCGCCGGGCGCTGTCCTGCGTTGCACGAGAAAGCCCCCGGCAGGCACCCAGGCACGGTGGCCAGTGGGGGCCATGGACGGGCACGGATTGCTACTCCTTGATCTCAGCCCACTTGATGCGGACTCGCTGCTCCGGGATGAAGCGCTTGCCGCGCTGACCCTTGCTGATGAACACGCCGTCTATGGCCAAGGAAAGGCGATCCCGCTTCTGGTCCTGTGTCGCGGCTGTCCAGGCGGGCCGCAGCAACTCGCCGTCCAGCAGCGGAGTGATGTCGACGGCCGGGAGCGGCAGGGCGGTGAGATCGGCGCGCAGGCCGTCGATGCGGCTCTGGAGTCGGGCGGCGAGGCGGTCGTAGCGGTCGAGCGCGCCGGGGCGGTCGAACTCGCCACGGACGTAGCGTGCGTCTTCCAGATCGGCCAACCGGGCTTCCTGGTCAGCGATTTCGTCGGCTATGGCGTCCCGCTTGGCGAAGGTTTCCGGGTCTGCCCGCTTCACCCAACGGTCGGCGATAGCGACCAACATGGGGTCGTCCAACTCCAGAGCAGGAAGCATGGAGAGGAAGCGCTCGGACACGTACTCGTCCACCCGGTCGGCCATGGCGCTGGCGCCGGGGCACTGGTTGCCCGCTCGGCGAGCCATGCACTGGTAGCTGTTGCCGACCTTGTGCATCCGACGACCGCACCCCGGTACGTCGCAGAAGATCAGGCTGGTGAGCAGCGCCGTGCCGGTCGGCTTCGGCATCCGCTTGCCTGCGTGGGTACGGGTCCGGGATTCGAGCTGCCGGATGATTCGCTCGCGCTCGCCGACCGTGACGATCCCTTCGCCGATGTTGACCGTGTCCAGCGTTTCGGGGTCTCGGTAGGGGAACACACGGCTGGTGAACTTCCGGCTGCCGTCCTCGGCTTCGATGGTTTCGGTCTCGGGCATGAGTCCGGCGAAGGCAGGCGACTTGACCAGGTTCATGATGCTCGCGGCGTTCCACTGGCCGCCCCGGGCCGAGGGGATGTCGTACTCGTTGAGCAGCCGGGCGATTTGCACGAGGGACTTGCCGGCCAGCGCGTCATCGGCGATGAGGCGGGCGTAGACGGCCGTCTCGGGGTCGTGCACCAGCTTCTTCGTGGCGGGGTCGACCAGCAGCCCGTACGGAGGCTGTCCGCCGATCCACTGGCCCTGTCGGCGCAGGTGTCGCTTCGCGTGGGCCACGCGGGTACCGAGATTCTTCGACTCGGACCGGGCGAGTTCGGCGAGCATGGCGACGACCATGCGGGCCGAGTCGTTCGAGGTGTCGAGACCGTCCACGACGGAGACCAAACGGCCGCCCGCCTTCTCGATGTCGTCCAGGACCTTGCCGACCTGGCCGATGCCCTTGCGGGACAGGCGGTCCAGCTTCCACACGATCAGCGTCCCGACGACGCCCGCTGTGACGGCGGCAAGGGCGGAGTCGAAGCCTTTGCGCTCAACGTCCTTGAACCCGGAGCGCCCCCGGTCGATGTGAACCTTGCGGACCGTCAGGCCGTTGCGCTCAGCCCATGCGCGGCAGTCGGCTTCCTGCCGTTCGATCGCCGTCTTGCCGTCCCGGTCCAAGGACAGCCGAAGGTACAGGTCACACAGGGTGTGGTGGTGCACGTACGCCCCCTCTGGAGATCCCTACATTGTGTAGGACTTCCAGAAGTCCAGGACGGTGATCTTGCCCCGGAGATCGGCCAGCCTGATCTCCTTGCCGCCGGTGTTGAGCCATCCACCGCTGCCGACCAGTTCGGGGGCGCGGACACGTGCACGAGAAGCCATGCCACCATCCAACCCCATCCCGGGGCGGAGGCATTCCGGGGCGGGACCACGACGGGGGAGGGGCCGGTGCCGGCGGGTATCCCGGTACCGGATCGGCAACGGAACGGTCCGGCAGGGGATGGTTCTGACACGATCACCCACCGTGGAAGAGAAGACGATTCGCCGCTGGGCACTGATGGTTCGGATCCAGCGGATGGTCGGGCTGGCCGTGCTCGTGCCGCTGTACATCCAGGCCGTGCCCGAGCCGGTGCCCGAACTGGCGACCATGGGCGGGTGGCTGGCCGGGACGTTCCTGGCGGGATGGGTGTGGACGGCGTTCCTCGCCCGGCCGGGGAGCCGGTACGGGCTGCGGGTCGGGGGCTGGGCGTTCGGTGCGGGCCGCGTGGTGCGGACCGCGATCGGATCAGGCTCGGTCAAGCAGGTGCGGAGGTTCCCGCTGCCGGTGCTGCGGCCGCTGGACGTGCGCGTCGAACGGCCGCTGACGGCCGGGCGCCTGCTGTCGGCAGCGCTGCTGGTGGTGGGCGCGGACCTCGTGCTCGGACAGGTGCTGGCGCTGGTGGGCGGGGTGTTCGGGCGGGCGATGGCGGTGGCGTGCGCGGTGGCCGCGCTGGAGCCGGTGCTGGTGCTGGCGTGCGTGATCCGCCCGGTGAGCGGACAGGCCACGGGCGCCCGACACGATCCGGTGGCTGAGGAGCAGCAGCGCCAGGTGCTGGCCCTCCTGCAACGGGACGTTCCCGGGGGGCGCCGTGCGCTGGACGCCCTGCCGCCGACACCGGGCACCCGCAGGATCGAACTGACCCTCCTGCTCGCCGAAGGCCGTTACCGGGAACTCGTCGATCGGATCGGAGAGTCGACCGAGGGGGCGGCAGCCGAGGATCTCTCGGTCACACAGTTGCACGCCAGGGGGCTGGCCTACCTCGACGAGCTCGGCGAGGCCACCGAAGCCGACCGTGAGGCGTTCCGGGCGCTGCGCCGCCCGCTGCTCCGCGCCCCGCGCTGGATCCGTGAAGGCAGCGACCTGCCCGCCCTCTACGAACTCGCCGACGGCCGTTCGGGAGCGGCGATCCACGCGGCCCGTGACGCCGCCGCCGTCGGCAGTGCCCCGCTGCGCCGGAGCATGGCGTACGCGACGCTGGCACTGGCCCACCACCGGGCCGGCCGGGCCGGGGAGGCGCGCGCCGCGCTGCAGAAGGCGAAGGAGACCGGGCCGGCCACCGCCCGGCTGGAGTTCCTGGCGGCGCTGCTGGAGGAGCCGGTCAGGCCCGCGACGCGGTGACCAGGTCGACCGCGTCGCGGAGCGGGAGCGGATCGGGCCGGGTCAGTTCGCGGGTCACCAGGATCGCCTGGATGACGCTGGTCCCCCGCTCCACCAGCAGCCGTTGGACGGCCGTCATGCCCGCCGCGGCCAGCAGCGGCCGGCACTCCTCGACCAGCGCGCGCAGGCGGGCGGCGTGCTCCGGCGGCATCGGGGCGTTCTCGAACACGCTCTCCCCTTCGTTCGCGGCAGGCCCGAAACCGGGATGCCTTCCCCGCACCCCCGCACGACAATGGGCCGATGATCGCATACGTACCCGAGGGCGAGGTCGAAATTCCGCCCGCAGTAGCCGAGTTGGCGAACGGACAGGAGGTCGCCGCGGTGTGGCGCAACGAGCTGGGCGGGCTGACGTTCCGGCTCGGCGACGGCCCCGGGCGGCGGTTCGCCAAGTGGGCGCCGCACGGCAGCGGGGCGGACCTCGCCAACGAGGCCGAACGGCTGCGCTGGGCCCGGCCGTTCACCGCCGTCCCCGAGGTGCTGGGGCTGGGCGGCGACGACACCGGCCGCTGGCTGCTGACCGCCGGACTGCCCGGCCGCTCCGCCGTCGAACCCGCCTCGAAGGCCGACCCGGCCACCGCCGTCCGCGCGATCGGGGAGGGGCTGCGGGCCTTCCACGAGGCGCTGCCGGTCGCCGACTGCCCGTACGACCGGTCCGTCGAGCGCCGGACCGCGCGGGCCGTGGAGCTGCGCCGCGACCCCGCCGACTGGCACCCCGACCTGCGCCACCACGGCACCGTGGACCGGGCGCTGGCCGTCCTCGCCGACCCGCCGCCGGTCGACCGGACGGTCGTCTGCCACGGCGACGCCTGCGCCCCCAACACCCTGATCGGCGCGGACGGCCGCTGGTCCGGCCACGTCGACCTGGGCGCGCTCGGCGTCGCCGACCGCTGGGCCGACCTCGCGGTGGCCTCCTGGAGCACGGTCTGGAACTACGGCCCCGGCTGGGAGCGTCCCCTGCTGGAGGCGTACGGCGTCGAACCGGACGGCGAACGCCTGGCGTACTACCGCCTGTTGTGGGACCTCACGTAGTCCCTGGTGGCACCATGTCCGGTGCCGCCCGACGGCGGGCCGGCGAAGAGACGAGGAGTCGGGGTCATGGGTCGGAAGTTCCAGGTCAAGGAGCGCCTGTTCGCGGTCGGCGACGACTACTGGGTCGAGGACGAGCACGGCGACAAGGCGTTCCTGGTGGACGGCAAGGTGCTGCGCATCCGCGACACCTTCGAACTGCAGGACACCGAAGGCAACACCGTCGCCACCATCCGCGAGAAGGTGCTGACCGTCCGCGATGCGATGAAGATCGAGAACGCCGACGGCGACGTGGTGGCGACCGTCCGGAAGAAGCTCTTCACCCCGTTCCACGACAAGTTCCACGTGGAACTGGAGGCCGGCGGCGAGTACGAGATCCACGGCGACCTGATCGACAAGGAGTACGCCGTCAAGTCCGACGGCCACCGGATCGCCGAGGTCTCCCGCAAGTGGTTCGCCATCCGCGACACCTTCGGCGTCGAGGTCGAGGACGGCGTGGACGTCCCGCTGATGATCGCCATCGCGGTCTGCCTGGACCGCCTGGTCGAGCACAACGACTGACCGCTTCCCGCTGCCGCCCGCTCCGGGTGCGCTATGTTGTGCCGATCCCGAGCACGGGGCCACACGGGCACATGGCACAGGGCACACCGGAGAGGGCGGGCGGATGAGCGACATCCTGCACCAGCTGGGCTACGCGGCGGCGTACGGCGCGGTCGGCCTGGTCCTGCTGCTGCTCGGCGTGCTGCTGGTCGACGTGCTGACGCCCGGTCAGCTGCGTCGGCAAATCTGGGTCGAGCGCAACCGCAACGCCGCCGTGGTGCTGAGCTCCGCGCTGCTGTCGATCGGCGCGATCGTGTTCACCGCGGTGATCTCCACCTACCAGGAGTTCGGCAAGGGCCTGGCGGCGGCCGCCGTGTTCGGCCTGTTCGGCCTGCTGCTGATGGCCGTCTCGTTCTGGGTGCTCGACCTGGTGACGCCCGGGAAGCTCGGCGAACTGCTGGTCGACCCCGAGCCGCACCCGGCGGTCTGGGTCACCGCCGCCACCAACCTCGCCGTCGCCGCGATCGTCTCCGCCGCGATCTACTGACGCCTGATCAGCCCGATCAGCCCGCTCGACCCGGCCGCCCCGATCAGCCCGCCGCCAGCCGCTCGGTCAGCCGGGCCTTCGCCGCGGGCCACTCCTCGGCGACCATGGCGAAGTAGACGCTGTCCCGCCAGCTGCCGTCGGGCCGCCGGCGGTGCCGCCGGAAGGTGCCCTCGTACACCGCGCCCAGGCGCCGGATCGCGTTCTGCGAGCGCTCGTTGAGGTGGTCGGTCTTCCAGCAGACCCGACCCATGCCGAGCTCCTCGAAGGCGTGCGTGAGCAGCAGCAGCTTGGACTCGGTGTTCACCGCCGTCCGCCAGGCCGAGCGGGCGTACCAGGTGCCGCCGATCTCCAGCTGCTCCTCGGCGGCGCTGGCCTCGAAGTAGCAGCTCACCCCGATGGCCCGGCCGCTCGCCCGCTCCACCACCGCGAACGGGAAGCAGGCCGGATCGGCCAGCCGCTGGGCGATCACCGCCGCCATGTCCTCCACCGTGCGCGGCAGCGGGACCGGCACCCAGCGCCACACCTCCTCGTCCCCGCCGCCGGCCGCGAACAGGTCGGGCACGTGCGCGGGCGTCAGCGGCTCCAGCCGAACGTGGCGGCCGGTCAGGACGGTGGGAGCGGGCAGCTTCGCGGTCATGCGTCCCACCGTAGGGCCCGATTGCACTAGAAGCAAGGCAATTACGCACTAGTGCAACTGTGTGCGGACGCAGAAGAGGCCCGGCACCCAGGGCGCCGGGCCTCTCCCGCAGCAACGACCCGCAGGACCTCCAGGTCCTACGGGACCTCCAGGACCTACAGGAAGGAGTTGATCTGGATCGTCTCGGTCCGGCCGGGGCCGACGCCGATCGCCGAGATCGGGGCGCCGGACATCTCCTCCAGCGCCTTCACGTACGCCTGCGCGTTCTTCGGCAGCTCCTCGAAGCTCTTCGCCTTCGAGATGTCCTCGCTCCAGCCGGGCAGGTTCTCGTAGATCGGCTTCGCGTGGTGGAAGTCCGACTGGTTGTACGGGAGTTCCTCGACCCGGCGGCCGTCGATCTCGTACGCCACGCAGACCGGGATCTGCTCCCAGCCGGTCAGCACGTCCAGCTTGGTGAGGAAGAAGTCGGTCAGGCCGTTGACCCGGGTCGCGTAGCGCGCGATCACCGCGTCGAACCAGCCGCAGCGCCGGTCGCGGCCGGTGGTGACACCGCGCTCGCCTCCGATCCGCCGCAGCGCCTCGCCGTCCGCATCCAGCAGCTCGGTCGGGAACGGGCCCGAGCCGACCCGGGTGGTGTACGCCTTCAGGATGCCGATCACCCGGTCGATCTTGGTCGGACCGATGCCGGAGCCGGTGCAGGCGCCGCCCGAGGTCGGGTTCGAGGAGGTGACGAACGGGTACGTGCCGTGGTCGACGTCCAGCAGGGTGCCCTGGCCGCCCTCCAGCAGGACCACCTTGTTCGCCTTCAGCGCCTCGTCCAGCACCAGCGTGGTGTCCGCCAGGTACGGGGCGATCTTGTCGGCGTAGCCCAGGTACTCCTCCAGCACCAGGTCGGCCGGGATCGCGCGCCGGTTGTACAGCTTGACCAGCAGCTGGTTCTTGTCGTGCAGCGCCGCCTCGATCTTCTGGCGCAGGATCGACTCGTCGAACAGGTCCTGGACCCGGATGCCGACCCGGTTGATCTTGTCGGCGTAGGCCGGGCCGATGCCGCGGCCGGTGGTGCCGATCCGGCGCTTGCCGAGGAAGCGCTCGGTGACCTTGTCCAGCGTCCGGTGGTACGGGGTGATCAGGTGGGCGTTGCCCGAGATCAGCAGCTTCGAGGTGTCGATGCCGCGCTCGTCCAGGCCCTTGAGCTCGGAGAGCAGCACGCCCGGGTCGATCACCACGCCGTTGCCGATCACCGGGACGACGTTCGGGCTGAGGATGCCGGAAGGCAGCAGGTGGAGGGCGTACTTCTGGTCGCCGATGACCACCGTGTGACCGGCGTTGTTGCCGCCCTGGTAGCGGACGACGTAGTCGACGGAGCCGCCGAGGAGGTCGGTGGCCTTCCCCTTGCCCTCGTCTCCCCACTGGGCGCCAACGAGCACGAGTGCCGGCACAGGCGTACACCCCTTCCGGTTGGGGCATCCTGCGAAGACCGCAGTCTGGCCCGAGATGGACGAAGCCCCTGGCGCAATGGCGCAAGGGGCTCTTGCACCGAGAGATTACCTGAGGAAGGACCGGTCGTGTCGTCGCTGTCCACGCCCGTATCCCGCCCCCCGGACGACACCGAGGGCCCCGGACCGCTGCTGGTGCTGCTCGACCCGTCGGCCCGGGAGGCCGACGGCGAGTCGGTGCGGATCGCCAAGGACGTGCTGTGCGGCGGCGCCGACGTCAAGGTCGCGCTGCCGCAGAGCCCGTCCGAACTCGACCGGGTACTGGCGCACCGCGGCCGCCGCCGCGCGGTGGTGGTCGGTTCGGACCAGGCGCTCCAGCGGGTGCTCCAGGCACTGCACCGGCAGCGCGAGCTGGACGCCGAGCCGGTCGGCCTGGTCCCGGTCGGCGGCCCGGTCGCCACCGCCACCGCCCGCCTGCTCGGGGTGCCCGCCGAACCCGTCGCGGCCGCCCGCGCGGTGCTGGCCGGCGGCGCCCGCCGGCTCGACCTGCTGCTCGACGACGGCGGCGGGGTGGTGCTCGCCGAGGTCCGGTTCGCCGGGGCGCGCCAGGGCCGACCGGGTGGATGGCGTTCGCTATGGGCGAAATTGGCTGCGGCCGAGCAGGCGAGCCCCACCGGCGCCGCCGACGAACTGCGGATCGAGGCCGACGGCCGCCTGCTGGCCGACGTCCACCAGCGGGTCCGCCACCTGCGGGTCGCCGTGGTCGACGGCGTGATGGAGCTCGCCCTCGACCTCGACGGCCGCCCGCAGCACCACCGCGCCGACCGGCTCACGGTGGCCGGCCGCGGCTTCGGCTACGAGGCCGACGGCTGCCCGGTCGGCCCGGTCCGGCAGCGCACCTGGACGGTCCGCCCGTCCTCCTGGCGGCTGCTGCTCCCGGCCTGATCACCCAGGGTGACCAGGCTCACGTTCCGTCCCCCGGGCCGCCGTGCGAACGCCCGGTGACAAGGGCGTGAAGCCGGACCCGGACCGGTCGGAGAGCTGGTAAGAGGCGTGGTCTACGCGCGTACCAAGGGCCTGCCAGCAGGCCGTTCGCCCGGGCTGCCCTAGACTCGGAGTCGTGCCACGTGGTGACGGACGACTCAACCACGACCTCCTTCCCGGCGAGAAGGGCCCCCAGGACGCTTGCGGCGTCTTCGGTGTCTGGGCTCCCGGCGAGGAGGTCGCGAAGCTCACGTACTTCGGCCTCTATGCCCTGCAGCACCGCGGACAGGAATCCGCGGGCATCGCAGTGAGCAACGGCTCCCAGATTCTCGTCTTCAAGGACATGGGACTCGTCTCCCAGGTCTTCGACGAGACCTCGCTGGGGTCGCTGCACGGGCATATCGCCGTCGGACATGCCCGCTACTCGACCACCGGGTCCTCGGTCTGGGAGAACGCCCAGCCGACCTTCCGCGCGACCGTTCACGGTTCGCTGGCCCTCGGCCACAACGGAAACCTGGTCAACACCGCCGAACTCGCGGCGATGGTCGCCGAACTGCCCGGCGAGGAGCACGTCTCCCGCTCCGGCCGGACCGCGGCCACCAACGACACCGACCTGCTGACCGCCCTGCTGGCCGGCCACCCCGACCTGACGATCGAGGAGACCGCCCGCAAGGTCCTCCCGGACGTCAAGGGCGCCTTCTCGCTGGTCTTCATGGACGAGCACACGCTCTACGCCGCCCGCGACCCGCAGGGCATCCGCCCGCTGGTGCTCGGCCGGATCGAGCGCGGCTGGGTGGTCGCCTCCGAGACCTCCGCCCTCGACATCGTCGGCGCCAGCTTCATCCGCGAGGTGGAGCCCGGCGAGCTGATCGCCATCGACGAGAACGGCATGCGCACCTCGCGCTTCGCCGAGGCCAAGCCCAAGGGCTGCGTCTTCGAGTACGTGTACCTGGCCCGCCCGGACACCACCATCGCCGGCCGCAACGTCCACCTGTCCCGGGTGGAGATGGGCCGCAAGCTGGCAGCCGAGGCCCCGGCCGAGGCCGACCTGGTGATAGCGACGCCCGAGTCCGGCACCCCCGCCGCGATCGGCTACGCCGAGGCCAGCGGCATCCCGTTCGGCTCCGGCCTGGTGAAGAACGCCTACGTGGGCCGCACCTTCATCCAGCCGAACCAGACCATCCGCCAGCTCGGCATCCGGCTCAAGCTCAACCCGCTGAAGGAGGTCATCCGGGGCAAGCGCCTGGTGGTCGTGGACGACTCGATCGTCCGCGGCAACACCCAGCGCGCGCTGGTCCGGATGCTGCGCGAGGCCGGCGCCGCCGAGGTGCACATCCGGATCTCCTCGCCGCCGGTGAAGTGGCCGTGCTTCTTCGGCATCGACTTCGCCACCCGCGCCGAGCTGATCGCCAACGGCCTCTCGGTCGACGAGATCGGCCGCTCGCTGGGCGCCGACTCGCTGGCCTACATCTCGATCGACGGCATGATCGAGGCCACCAAGCAGCCCAAGGACAAGCTCTGCCGGGCCTGCTTCGACGGCGAGTACCCGATGGAACTGCCCGACCCGGCGCTGCTCGGCAAGCTGCTGCTGGAAGCGGAGATCGCAGGCGGGCAGGCCAAGCAGCCGGTCCGCGGCGGCAAGCAGACCAGCGACCTCGACGGCGTGCAGTCGCTGCTGGGTGGCGCGGGCGCGGCGGACGCGCTGCGACGCCCGTAACCGTGCGAGCCGCCCCGGCCCGGCCCGGGGCGGCGGTACCACCACTTCGAAAGGGCCACACCAGGTGACCAGCAACGAGACCGGGGCGACGTACGCCGCCGCGGGTGTCGACATCGAGGCCGGCGACCGCGCCGTCGAGCTGATGAAGCAGTGGGTGAGGAAGAGCAGCCGGCCCGAGGTGGTCGGCGGCATCGGCGGCTTCGCCGGGCTCTTCGACGCCTCCGCCTTCAAGCGCTACGAGCGCCCGCTGCTGGCCACCGCCACCGACGGCGTCGGCACCAAGGTCGCCATCGCCCAGGCCATGGACAAGCACGACACCATCGGCCACGACCTGGTCGCCATGGTCGTCGACGACCTGGTGGTGTGCGGCGCCGAGCCGCTGTTCATGACCGACTACATCTGCGTCGGCAAGGTCGTCCCGGAGCGGGTCGCCGCCATCGTCAAGGGCATCGCCGAGGGCTGCACGCTGGCCGGCTGCGCGCTGGTCGGCGGCGAGACCGCCGAGCACCCCGGCCTGCTCGGCCCGGACGAGTACGACGTCGCGGGCGCCGGCACCGGCGTGGTCGAGGCCGACGCGCTGCTCGGCGCGGACCGGGTCCGCGCGGGCGACGTGGTGATCGCGATGGCCGCCTCCGGCCTGCACTCCAACGGCTACTCGCTGGTCCGGCACGTGCTGCTGAACCAGGCCGGCTGGTCGCTGGACCGCCGGGTCGAGGAGTTCGGCCGCACCCTCGGCGAGGAGCTGCTGGAACCCACCAGGATCTACTCGCTGGACTGCCTGGCGCTCACCCGCGCCACCGAGATCCACGCCTTCTCGCACGTCACCGGCGGCGGCCTGGCCGCCAACCTGGCCCGGGTGATCCCGGACCACCTGCACGCCCGCCTGGACCGCGGCACCTGGTCGCCGCTGCCGGTGTTCAGCACCGTCGCCAAGATCGGCGCGATGCAGACGCTGGAGATCGAGAAGACCCTGAACATGGGCGTCGGCATGGTCGCCGTCGTCCCGCCGGAGTCGGCCGACACCGTGCTCGCCGTCCTGGAGGACCGCGGCGTGGAGGCCTGGCAGCTCGGCGACGTGGTCGACCGCGGCGCCGAGCACGACGGCGGCGCCGCCCTGTACAACGCCTACGAGTCCTTCTGACCCGGGGCACGGCGAGGGGCCCCGTCGCACCCGCGGCGGGGCCCTGCGCACGACCGGGGCGTCACGGAACGCGCGGGACGCCGAAGACCGGCCCGGCGCTCACGGGGAGCGCCGGGCCGGCCCGGTCGAAGAACGTCAAGCGCGACGACGGAACGGAGGGGTTTCCTCTTCCTCGTCGTCGTCCAGGTTGTACCTGTCCGCGTAAGCCGCGTAGGGGTCGTCCTCGTCGTCGTCCTCGATCGGCTCAGGCTCGATCGCGGTCGACGGAGATACACCCAGCTCGTTTGACAGACGGTTAGCGTCGAACCCGCCGCTGTTGTACTTCAGCTCGCGGGCGACCTTCGTCTGCTTGGCCTTGGCCCGGCCGCGCCCCATGGGTCGACCCCCTCAACGGTGGGGCTCACGGCCCCGAGTCTGACACGTGTTGATGATCAGGTCCGGCCTGCCCGAAGTGGGAAACCGTCCCTTGGAGCATTAACGGTACCTGTTTCCGCCGCCGGACGGTACGTCGCCCGTGTGACGTGGCGCGCACCCGAGCCCCCCCGAACCAGGTCCGCCCTGGTCAGAGGGGAATTCCGAGGCTTTCGCAGGCTGTCCGGCCGGTGGCCGGTCCCGTCGTTCCTGCAGAGATTATCCCCCGAAGGAGGCGCGGTATCGCCCGATCGGGGGACGGACTGAGAATCCGGTTCCACATCGTGATGCGCGGGGCCGGGGGGTGTCGGCCCCGCGCATCCGGGCGGTCGCGGTCAGCTCCGCCGGGCCGCCGGGAGCAGCACCGAGCGCAGCGCGCTGATCTCGCGCATCCGCTTCTCGGCCAGCCGGTCGGCGGCCACCGCCGGGGGGACGCCGTCGGAGGCGGCCCGGGTGAAGATCTCCAGCGTGGTGTCGAAGATCTTCGTGGCCTTGTTCTTGGCCCGGTCGAAGTTGAAGCCCTCGATCTCGTCGGCGACCTGGATCACGCCGCCGGAGTTCACCAGGTAGTCCGGCGCGTAGAGGATGCCCCGGTCGGCGAGGTCCTTCTCCACGCCCGGGTGGGCGAGCTGGTTGTTGGCCGCGCCGCAGACGATCACGGTGCCGGCCGCGCCGAGCGCGGCGACGGTGTCGTCGGTCAGCGCGCCGCCGAGCGCGCACGGGGCGTAGACGTCCAGCGCGGAGGCCAGCAGGGCGCCGGTGTCGGCCACCACCTCGACCTCCGGGTGGGCGGCCCGGACCCGGTTCACGGCGGCCTCGGAGACGTCCGTGACGACCACGGCGGCGCCGTCCGCGACCAGGTGGCCGACCAGGTAGTGGCCGACCTTGCCGACGCCCGCCACGCCGACCCGGCGGCCGCGCAGGGTGGGCTGGCCCCAGCGGGCCTGCGCGGAGGCGCGCATGCCCTGGAAGACGCCGAAGGCGGTGAGGATGGACGAGTCGCCGGCGCCGCCGTGCTCGGGCGAGCGGCCGGTCACGAAGGAGGTCTCGCGGGCCACCACGTCCATGTCCTGGACGTAGGTGCCGACGTCGCAGGCGGTGACGTAGCGGCCGCGCAGCGACTCCACGAAGCGGCCGTAGGCGCGCAGCACCGCCTCGTTCTTGTCCTTGTTCGGGTCGCCGATGATCACGGCCTTGCCGCCGCCGAGGTCGAGACCGGCGAGGGCGTTCTTGTAGCTCATCCCGCGGGAGAGGTTCAGCGCGTCCTGCAGCGCCTCCTCCTCGCTCGGGTACGGGAAGAAGCGGGTGCCGCCCAGGGCCGGGCCGAGGGCGGTGGAGTGGATGGCGATGATCGCCCGGAGGCCGGAGGAGCGGTCGTGGCAGAGCACGACCTGCTCGTGCCCCTCGCCGTCCTGGCCGGTGCCGAAGACTCGGCTCAGCACGCCTGGTGCGGAGTGCGTGGTGTGTACGTCGGTCACGGTGGTGACTCCAGTAGGGATGGCCCGCGGCGGTGGTGCGGGCGTCTGATGGAAGCCTAGCCCCGGGTCCGCCTTCGAATCTGCCCCTCGACGGCCCCCGGAGCACAACGACCGAAGCCGTCCGTACGACACCCTGACGTGGACCTGAGGCGCGTGCGACGATGCGGATCGTGACCGCTCCGCGCACGACCGTGATCCCGCCCTACACCGCGCAGCTGCGGGTCTACGAGCCGCTGGCCGCCTACCCCGAGCCGGACCGCTCGCGCTGGCAGGCGTACGCCGCCGCGCACGGGCCCGACGCCGAGGGGCCGGGCCGGCCGGTGACCGGGGCCGCGCTGGCCGAGCAGCGCGGCGCGCTGGCCCGGCTGGCCGCCCTGACGCCCCGTCCGCTGCCCGACCGGGAGGACGGCAGGGCCTATCTGCGGCTGGTGGACGGGGTCACCTACGTCTGCCCCTGGACGACCCGGCTGCGGGGCTGGCTGGCGCTCCAGGAGCTGCCCCGGACGCTGCCCGCGCACCTGGTGGACACGGTGCTGCCGCCGGCCCTGCGCAGCACCGCGGAGGCCGAGCGGGCGCAGTGGCAGCAGGACCACCCCGACGCCCGGCCCTGGATCCTGACGAGCCGTTGGGAGGTGCCGATGCGCTGGTTCCTGGCGTTCGGCGAGGAGGACCGCCACCACCTCCCGGCGGGCGAGTACGGTTCCGCGGGGGAGGGCGAGCGGCCGGAGCCGGCCGCGCTGTTCTACCTGACGCCGATGGTGCAGGCGCGCCGCCGGGTGGCCCGGGCGTACCGGGTGCTGCGGGAGAAGGCGCCGGACGGGGTCCTGGTGGACGGGGCGGAGGAGATCGGGCGCTGGCTGGAGGAGTTCCACCCGCGCTCGCTGGTGGAGCTGGACTACGGCGGCCTGGCCCGGCTGCTGGGCCCCGGGGGACTGGCGGAGGAGCACTCGGTGGGCGAACTGGCGGCCGGGCTGGCGGCGCTGCGGTCCGGCGACACCGACGAGGCGGCCCGGGTGCACGAGGAGCTGACCGGCCGGTGGCGGCGGGTGCTGGCGCTGCGGCAGTCCTCCTGAGCAGGGGCGGAGCCGGTTCTGCTCGAATGTCGGTGCGAGAGGCCAGGATGGTCCATACCATGAGTGGGGTTTCCGGGACCATGGTCCCGGATCGGGTCAATACCCATGGAACGTGACACTACTCACCGTTGACGCCAACTCAGACCTATATGCCAAAATGGGACAACCAACCCAAGCCTGACCGGACACTCCGTAACGTGACCGGTCGTCGCCACTGCGTGACTGTCCGTTATGGGGTGGTCCATGGCCTTCCGTCGCCCTTGAACCCGTGAGGGGTCAATTTTGACGGTTTGGCCGATGGGGCTGGACGGATGGTGTAGTTGTAGACACCAGGACAAGCCGTTCGTCCTATAACCGACTCGGCCCGTCCCTGCCATTTCGGGCATCGCGGGCCAAGGTGCAGAATTTGAAGGATAGAACCGCCCTGGTTCGGTTCTCCGAGGAGGCCGCTCATGACCGCTCGTACCCCTGACGCAGAGCCCCTGCTGACACCGGCAGAGGTCGCCACGATGTTCCGCGTGGACCCGAAGACCGTGACTCGCTGGGCCAAGGCCGGCAAGCTCACGTCGATTCGGACCCTCGGCGGGCACCGCCGCTACCGCGAGGCGGAGGTGCGTGCCCTGCTGGCCGGTATTCCGGCCCAGCGCACCGAGGTCTGATCCGCAGTCTTTCCCCGGATCGCGCTCCCGACTCCGCCGGGTCGGGGCCGCGCACCGGGTGGTCCGAAGGGCCGTTCTCCCCGACTCCGCCGGGTCGGGAGGGGCGGCCCTTCGGTGCGTCCGGAGGCGGAAGCCGCCATTCCCGTTGGGGCGGCAGGGGGAGGGGGGCAATACCGGGAAAGTCGGTGCAATTTTACATATTAAATATGGTGGCTCGGTGGTGATCCCCCGGAAGTGGCGTTCCGAAAGGCATTCCGTGACGGTGGTCACAGCGGTGCCGCCTTGCGGCCCGGGCCCGGAATGCGATAAGGCCCGGAACCTTGACGGTTCCGGGCCTCACCCTTACTGCGATCCCGACGGGACTTGAACCCGCGACCTCCACCTTGACAGGGTGGCGAGCTAACCAACTGCTCCACGGGACCAGTGTTCTGATCCTTGCCCGCCTGCTCTCGCCTGCGAACAAGACAGACTGTACTGCATGGCGACCCCCCAGGTCGAACCGGCTCCGGGGCACCCCGGAGCCGGTTCCCGATCCGCCGTCAGAGGGTCGCCGCGGCCGCCTCCATCGCCTTCAGGATGCGCTTCTCCGAGACCGGGCTCGGAGTGCCCAGGCCCTGCGCGAAGAAGCTCACCCGCAGCTCCTCGATCATCCAGCGCACCGCCCGGATCTCCGGCGACGGCTCCCGGCCCTCCGGCACCCGGGCCAGCAGCTCCCCGTACGCCTGCTGGACGGCCTGCACCTTCACCAGGTTCTGCAGGTCCCGCTGCGGGTGGTTGGGCAGCGCCTCCAGGCGGCGGTCCACCGCCAGCAGGTAGCGCTTCAGGTCGCCCAGCCGCTGCCAGCCCGTCCCGGCCACGAAGCCCGGGTGCACCAGCGAGGCCAGGTGCAGCCGGACGTCGTTCACCGCGGACAGCAGCACCGGGCTGGAGACCGTCTTCAGGCGGTTCGACGCCTTGTGGAAGGCGATCAGCGCCGTCGCCGTCTTCAGCGTGGTGTCCGCCGACAGCTCGTACAGGTCCGCCCGGACCTTGTCGTACAGCGCGCCGAACGCCTCCGCCTCCCAGACCGGCCCGCCGTTCAGCTCCATCAGGCGGTCGGTCGCCGCCGCCACGATGTCCTCGAACAGGGCCGGGATCGAGCCGTGCGGGTTGTACGACAGGGCGAGCTTGGCCTGGTTGCCCAGCCGGCCCTGGATCGACTTGGCCGGGGAGTTGACCCGGAGCATCAGCAGGCGCCGGGTGCCCGCCCACATCGCCCGCCGCTGGGCCTCCGGGGTGTCGAACAGCTTGATGCCGACGCTCGTGCCCTCGTCCACCAGCGCCGGGTAGGCCCGCAGCGAGTGCCCCTTGGAGCGCTGCTCGAAGGTGCGCTGCAGGACCGGCAGGTCGGCCGGCCAGTCCGTCAGGCCGGTGCCGCGGCCGGAGGCGGCGCTGGAGAGCGTCGCCGACAGCTTCGGCTGGAGCTTGCGGCGCAGCTCCTCCAGGTCCTTGGACTCGGCGAGCTTCCGCTTGCCGTCCACCACCCGGAAGGTCACCTTCAGGTGGTCCGGGACCCGCTCCTCGTCCCAGGCCTCCGGCGGGATCGGCAGGCCCGACATCCGGTGCAGCACCCGCTCCAGCGTCGGCAGCAGGGGCTCCTGGCGGTCCGTCAGCTCGCGCATCGCCGCCCGGGCGTAGTCCGGGGCCGGGACGAAGTTGCGGCGCACCGCCTTCGGCAGCGAGCGGATCCAGGCCGTCACCAGCTCCGCGCGCAGGCCCGGGATCTGCCAGTCGAAGCCCTCGTCCACCACCTGGTTCAGCACCGGCAGCGGGATGTGCACCGTCACGCCGTCCGCGTCGCTGCCCGGCTCGAACTGGTACGTCAGCGGGAAGCGCAGCTTGCCCTGCTGCCAGAAGTCCGGGTAGTCGTCCTCGGCGATCCCGTCCGCCGAGTCGTTGATCAGCATCGACTTCTCGAAGTTGAGCAGGTCGGGCTGCTCGCGGCGGGTCCTCTTCCACCAGGCGTCGAAGTGCCGGCCGGAGACCACGTCCTCGGGCAACCGGGCGTCGTAGAAGTCGAACAGGGTCTGGTCGTCCACCAGGATGTCCCGGCGGCGGGCCCGGTTCTCCAACTCCTCGACCTCGTCGAGCAGTTTGCGGTTCTCCGCGAAGAACTTGTGGTGGGTCTCCCAGTCGCCCTCCACCAGCGCGGTGCGGATGAACAGCTCCCGGCACAGCTCGGGGTCGATCCGGCCGTAGTTGACCTTGCGCTGGGCGACGATCGGCAGGCCGTACAGCGTGACCTTCTCGTACGCCAGCACCGCGCCGGCCTTCTTCTCCCAGTGCGGCTCGCTGTAGGTGCGCTTGATCAGGTGCGCCGCCAGCGGCTCCACCCACTCCGGCTCGATCTTCGCGTTGATCCGCGCCCACAGCCGGGAGGTCTCCACCAGCTCCGCCGACATCACCCAGCGCGGCGGCTTCTTGAACAGCCCCGAGCCCGGGAACACCGCGAACCGGGCGCCGCGGGCGCCCGCGTACTCGCGCTTCTCCACGTCGAACAGGCCCAGGTGGGAGAGCAGGCCGGAGAGCAGCGCCTGGTGGATCCGGTCGGCATCGGGCTCGGCGTCCGGGCGGGGCTCGTCGATCGTCACGCCGAGCTGCTTGGCGATGGTGCGGAGCTGGACGTAGACGTCCTGCCACTCCCGTATCCGCAGGTAGTTCAGGAACTCGGACTTGCACATCCGGCGGAACGCCGAGGAGGACAGCTCCTGCTGCTGCTCCCTGACGTAGCGCCACATCGCCAGGTAGGACAGGAAGTCGGAGGTCTCCGAGTGGAAGCGGCGGTGCCGCTCGTCGGCGGCCTGGCGCTTCTCGGCGGGGCGCTCGCGCGGGTCCTGGATGGAGAGCGCGGCGGCGATCACCATCACGTCGCGGACGCAGCCGAGGCGGTCGGCCTCCAGCACCATCCGGGCCATCCGCGGGTCGACCGGGAGCTGGGCGAGCTTGCGGCCCAGGTCGGTCAGCCGCTTGCGGTGGTCCTTCTCGTCCGGGTCGAGGGCGCCCAGCTCGTGCAGCAGGTGGACGCCGTCCTTGATGTTCCGGGAGTCCGGCGGGTCGAGGAACGGGAAGGCGGCGATGTCGCCCAGGCCCGCCGCCGTCATCTGCAGGATCACCGAGGCCAGGTTGGTGCGCAGGATCTCGGCGTCGGTGAACTCGGGGCGGGAGAGGAAGTCCTCCTCCGAGTACAGCCGGATGCAGATGCCGTCCGAGGTGCGGCCGCAGCGGCCCTTGCGCTGGTTGGCGCTGGCCTGGCTGACCGCCTCGATCGGGAGGCGCTGGACCTTGGTGCGGTGGCTGTAGCGGGAGATCCGGGCGGTGCCCGGGTCGATCACGTACTTGATGCCGGGGACGGTCAGCGAGGTCTCGGCGACGTTGGTGGCCAGCACCACGCGGCGGGAGTTCGAGCGCTGGAAGACCCGGTGCTGCTCGGCCGAGGAGAGCCGGGCGTACAGCGGCAGGATCTCGGTGGACTTGAGTTTCAACTTGGTCAGCGCGTCCGCGGTGTCGCGGATCTCGCGCTCGCCGGAGAGGAACACCAGGATGTCGCCCGGGCCCTCGGCCTGCAGCTCCTCGACCGCGTCGCAGATGCCCTGGATCTGGTCCCGGTCGCGGTCCCGGTCGCCGTCCTCCTCGCCGTCGAGCTCCTCGTCCTCGACCAGCGGGCGGTAGCGGACCTCGACCGGATAGGTGCGGCCGGAGACCTCGATGATCGGGGCGTCGTCGAAGTGCGCGGCGAAGCGCTCCGGGTCGATGGTCGCGGAGGTGATGATCACCTTGAGGTCGGGGCGGCGGGGCAGCAGCTGCTTGAGGTAGCCGAGCAGGAAGTCGATGTTCAGGCTGCGCTCGTGCGCCTCGTCGATGATCAGGGTGTCGTACTGGCGCAGGTCCCGGTCGGTCTGGATCTCGGCCAGCAGGATGCCGTCCGTCATCAGCTTGACCAGGGTGTCCGGCCCGGCCTGGTCGGTGAACCGGACCTTCCAGCCGACCGCCCCGCCGAGCGGGGTGTCCAGCTCCTCGGCGACCCGCTCGGCCACCGTGCGGGCGGCGATCCGGCGCGGCTGGGTGTGGCCGATCAGGCCGCGCACGCCGCGGCCCAGCTCCAGGCAGATCTTCGGGATCTGGGTGGTCTTGCCGGAGCCGGTCTCGCCCGCGACGATCACCACCTGGTGGTCCCGGACGGCGGCCAGGATCTCGTCCTTCTTCTGCGCCACCGGCAGTTCCTGCGGGTAGCGGATCACCGGCACCGCCGCGAGGCGGGACGCCACCCGGGCCTCGGAGCGGTCGAAGTCGGCGGCCAGCTCGGTCAGCACCTGCTGCCGGCCCTCGGCCGACCTGACCTTGCGGGTGCCTTCCAGGCGGCGGCCGAGCCGCTGCGCGTCACGCAGCATCACACCGGGCAGCCGGGCGGCCAGCTCCGCGAACGTGGGGGCGGGCTGCGGGGCTACGGGAGAACTCACTGCGGGCATCCCTCTAGGTTGCAGAAAGACAGGGCCGGGG
The DNA here is from genome assembly GCF_044741705.1 of Kitasatospora sp. NPDC088134. Classification (NCBI taxonomy): domain Bacteria; kingdom Bacillati; phylum Actinomycetota; class Actinomycetes; order Kitasatosporales; family Streptomycetaceae; genus Kitasatospora; species Kitasatospora sp. NPDC088134. Next base: position 112,527 of record NZ_JBIUTD010000021.1, read on the forward strand.
CGCACCTCGGTTTTCGAGCACGTCCAGTGTCACAGGCGGGGCGGGCGGACCGCGAACAGCCGTTCCGGCGGAGTCCGCCGTCCCGCTTCTGCCGGGGCCCCGCCCGTTTCGCCGACCGCTCCCACTGACTAGCCTGGGGGGAACTGGAATTCGGGGAAAACGGGGAAACAGGGGGAGCGTCATGGACCTGTGGGGCGATGTGAAGAACCTCGCCGGGGACGTGGTGAAGGTCGGCGAGGACATCGTGATGGCGCCGGCCGAGATCGCGCACTGGGCGCTGGGCAAGATGTTCGGCGACGCCGACGCCGAGCTCAACAAGATCGCGCAGGAGCTGGCCGAACTCGGCAAGCAGGTGGACGGCCTCGGCCGCGAGGTCAGCGGCGTGCTGTCCAGCATGACCTGGCACGGCGCGGCCGCCGATGCCTTCACCGCGCACGCGCAGGGCCGCGTCCGCGAGCTGAACACCGTCGCCGACGAGCTGACCCAGCTCGGCGACGCGGTCAAGCAGCTGGCGAACGTCCTCTGACGGCGGCGGACGACGGGCGAGGAGAAGGGGACTTCCGTCCATGACGGGGAATCAGTTCGGCTTCCAGGCGGGCGAACTGCTGAAGATCCAGCGCGACTTCGAGCAGATCAACCAGCGGATGGCCGAGATGAGCAAGCAGGTCGGGCACATCAGGGCGACGGTCGCCAAGGCGGCCGCCACCGACGTGTTCTCGGGCTGGATCGCCAACGTCTTCGGTGCCGGGGCGGTCCTCGCCCAGGTCACCAAGGACGTCTCGGCGATCAACAGCCGGGCCGACGCGCTGATGAAGACCAAGGAACAGCTCACCAAGGAGCTGGAACAGGACGCCGCGAAGATCAAGCAGCTGATCGCGTCCTACGAGGCGGCCGAGAAGCGGATCGCCGAGGAGCTGAAGAAGCCCAAGGGCGAGCAGAAGCCGCAGCCCAAGGCGCCCGGCACCCGGATCGACGGGGTCGACGACAAGGGCGGGCACAAGGGCGGCGGCAGCGGTGGCAGCAGCAGCCACCCGTCCCAGCCCGGCTCGCCGGGCCACCACGGGGACAGCGGCGGCGACACCGGCTCGGGCACCCCGACCGGCGGGCCGGGCGGCAAGTTCGACGGCCCGAAGCTCAAGGACCGCTCCACCGGCGACTGGCAGACCCACTACGGCGACAACGGCAAGAGCTGGGACGCCTGGTCCAACCACGCGCACCGGAAGAACGGCGAGGGCCTGGGCGTGAAGGCCCGGCCCAACCTGGACGGGCTCTCCGCCGAGCGCAAGGCCATCGTGGAGCGCGCCCTGGAGCGGGCCGAGCACAAGCTCGGCTACAGCCAGAGCGCGATCACCAACGGCTACCGGGTGGACTGCTCCGGCCTGGTCTCCTGCGCCTGGGGCCTGCCCGGCCCCGGCCGCAACACCTGGGGCCTGATGGAGAGCGACGTCTCCACCCACATCACCAAGGGCGACCTGCAGCCCGGCGACGCGATGATCTCCGGCGACCACACCGTCCTGTTCGCGGGCTGGGCGGACGCCGCCCACACCCGGTACATCGGCATCGAGGACAGCGGCGACGCGGGCATGGTCTCCCGGGAGATCCCCTACCCGTACTTCCACGGCGGCTCGGCCTACCAGCCCTACCGCCGCAAGGGCGTCGACTGACGGGTTGATGGGCGCTGACGCGGGCCCGTCCGGGGCGCTCCCCGGGCGGGCCCGCCCCGTTCGGAGCACCGTCGGAACGCGGAACCGGACCGATCCGTTCTCCCCTGACAGGAACCCATCGACGAGGAGCGGAACAGCGGCCGTGACGGGTGGACGAGCGAGCACGAAACGACAGCAGCCCGGGGACGAGGCGGACCGGTCGACCGCCCACCCGCTGGCCCGATTGGTGTTCGTAGTGGCCGGTACGGCGCTGATCGTGGTCGGGGTGGTGATGCTGGTGCTGCCCGGCCCCGGGATGCTGCTCGTCCTGGCCGGACTGGTGCTGGCCGCCCGGGCGGTACCGGCCTTCGCCCGCTTCGTCGAACCCGTCCGGGCCAAGGCGGTGCAGGGCGTCGAGGCCAGCGTCGCCTCCGGCTGGCGGATCGCCGGATCGGTGCTGGCCGGGCTCGGCCTGATCGCCGCGGGCGTGGTGGCGGGCCTGGTGCCGAGCCTCCCGATGGCCGGGTGGGCCACCGGGAGCAGCCTGATCCTCTCCGGCCTGATCCTGCTCGGCCTGCTGGCCTGGAGCTACCACCGGGTGCACGGGGCGGGGCGCCGCTCCTGACGGGGAGTCAGCGGGCCAGCCGGAAGGCCAGCGCGGCGGCCGCGCGCAGCGGCCAGGGCGGGCGGGGGACGGCGAAGGCGGCCCGCAGCGGGGCGTCCAGCAGGGCGGCGGCGAAGTCCGGGGCGCGGCGGGCCAGCGGGCCCGGGAGGCGGGCCGCGAACAGCGTGGCGACCGAGCGCCACAGGGCCTGCCCGGCCGGGCTGGGTGCGAACCGGGCGGCCTCGAACTCCCGCATCCAGGCGGCGACCCCGGCCAGGTCCGGGCCGGGCAGCGCGGGCAGGCCGAGTGCCCGGGCCAGCTCCGCCTGGAAGCCGAAGGCGGCGGCCCGGACGGCCGCGTCGCCGCGGGCGAACTCCACCGGGCAGACGGTGAAGCAGGCCAGCACGTAGCGCATCGTCTCCGCGTCCACGCCCGGCAGGCGGTGCAGGGCGGCCAGTCCGGCGACGATCTCCCGGCCGCGCGGGCTGTCCACGCCCTGCCCGATCAGCTCGAACATCACCGCCCCGGTGGCCTTCGCCCGGGCCTTCGGGGCGGTGGCCAACTTTCCTGTCCCGGCCAGGACTTCGGCGATCTGCGGGACGGCGAAGGTGCGCACGAAGCCGAGTGTCAGGCCGACCCGGGCCCGCTGCGGGGCGCGGTGCAGCACCAGCTCGGCGAAGGCGTCCCGGGGGCGGTCGGCCGCGGAACCCGTCACGGCGCCGCGGGCGGGGCGGCGGGGGCCAGGGCCTGCTCCAGCAGCGGCGACCCCAGGTAGTCGGCGACCCGGACCAGGTGGGCGCGCTCCTCGGCGGGGGCGGCGTCCAGGCCCGGCAGCACCGGCTGCTCCTCGCGCGGGCGCGGCACCGCGCCCCCGGCCAGCGCGGCGACGGCCGAGCGCAGGGCGGCGGCGACCACCAGGGCGTCCCGGTCGGCGGGGTGCAGCGAGGCCCGTTCGGCCAGGTCCCGGGCCCGGTGCACGGCGGCCGGGTCGATCCACGGACGGAGCGTCAGCTGCCCGTCGCGGATCTCCAGCCCGCGCCGGGTGGTGCGCCACTCCAGGTCGCGCAGGGCCAGCCGCTCGCGCCAGGCGGGGGAGGGCGGGCCCTCCAGGGCGAGCCGGCGGTCGGCCCGGTAGACCAGGTCCCAGAGCGGGCGCAGGGCGCGGAAGGCGCGGCGGCGGAGCGCCCAGGCGGCCCCGGCCGGGCCGGCGAAGCCGCAGGTGATCCCGATCGCGCCGAGGGCGGCGAAGGCCGGGCCGAGCGCGGTGCTGAGCCACTCCGCGCCGCCGACCCCGGCGTACGCCAGGGCGATCGCGGCCAGCTTGCACAGCACGTAGCCGCAGGCGGTGAGCGCGCCGGCGGCGATCAGCCGGATGCCGCGGCGCAGCCAGCCCGCCGGCAGCCGGGCCGCGTGGCCGAGGCAGACCCGGCCGATGTCGACCAGCGCGTAGGCGAACAGCCCCTGGTAGAGCGCCAGGAACAGGGCGGTGGCGGCCCGCGGGGCGAAGGTGGTGTCGAAGGTTAGCGGCGTCTCCGGCCGGTACGGGCCGCCGGCCAGGAACAGCGCGGCCAGCACCGGCACCAGGGCGGCGAACACCGCGGTGCGGCGGCGCACCCGCCGCCGCAGCCGGTCGTCCAGCGGCGCCCACACCTCGGTGCCCGTGCGCTCCTCCGGCGGCGCCCAGACCAGGGCCAGCACCACGGCGGCGGCCGAGAAGCCGACGATGCCGAGGTAGACGAAGAGGGTGGCGAGGTTGCCGACGCCGGTGAGGTGCCCGATCCCCCGGTAGAGCAGCGGGGAGGCCAGCAGGAAGGCGGTGGACGGGGAGGCGATCGCCAGCACGACCACCAGCAGCCCGAACGAGGGCTCCCGCCGCCAGGCCCGGAACTTCAGCGCGGCCACCGCCCAGGCGGCTCCGCCGATGCCCAAGTAGACCAGGTTGTACGGCAGTTCAGACATGCTGACCCTTGCGGTGCTCCAGCGCGGGAGCGAGCTGCGAGGTGGTGCCGGCCCCGGGGGCGAGCACCAGCAGGCGCATCAGCTCGGCGCCCAGCACCTCGGCCTCCTCCTCGGCGGCGTCGTCGTAGTGCGAGCGGCCGAGCACCAGCCGGAGCATCTCCGGGTCGATGGTGGGCAGGTCGACCGAGGCGCCGTCCGGACCGAGCAGCGCCGGGTCGAGCAGGGCCGGCTCGGACAGGTGCCCGCAGAGCAGGTGGGCCAGCTCGTGGCAGACGATGTGGGCGCGGTGCAGTCCCGAGGTCTCCTGCTCGACGTGGACCACGTCCTCGTCGGAGAGCCGCTCGACGAAGCCGGAGGGCTCGCCGACCCGCATCCGGCGCGGCTCGATCCGGATCGGCCGCCCCAGGTGCGCGGAGACCGCGGCGCACAGCTCCTCGGCGGTGCTCAGCGGCGGCAGCCGCAGCTCGCGCGCGACCGCCCGCATCCGGCGGCGGGTCCGCCCGAGCCCGCTCCCCACACCCCGCACGTCGACCCCTTCCGGAAGCCGCCAGTGGCCCAGCGGCACCTGCTGGCGCTCCGTCACGTCCCCTGGCCGGCCTCGTCCGGCGGCCCGTCGGGCAGGCCGACCGCCCGCCGCAACTGCTCCACAATAGTGAGTGCGGCGTCCTGCATCTCCGGCGGCAGCCCGGCCGCCCGCATCGCGATCCGCTCCACCCGGGCGTCCCGCAGCGCCTCGATCTTGCGCAGGTCCTGCTCGACGGCCCGGGCGGTCCCGGAGTCGGAGAAGTAGTCGAGCGGGACGCCGAAGAACTTGGCGATCCGGACGGCGTTCTCCAGGCTCGGCTTCTGGGTGCCCTTGCGCAGGTTGCCGATGTACGTGCCGCTCAGGCCGGTGCCTTCGGCGATCTCCGAGTCCCGCCAGGGCCGGCCGAGGTCCTTCGGGTAGATCACCGCTATCAGTCGCCGGAAGCGGCCGGCGAAGTCCGGGGCTTCGGCGCGCGAGATGTCCTGGGGCATGAGCCGGATCATAGAGGGTCCGTACCCCGGGGCGTATCCCTCGATCCGCTTGTTCTGCACGATCGTTGAGGGATCGGTGCTTGTTTCGTGCGGAACCGATCCGGCGGTCTTCCGGAATGCCGGCCGGGAATCCACGATAGTTGACACCTGGTGGACCGGTCGGCAGGATCGGCACCTGATGTTCGGGCGCCGTTGCCTCACGGGGGTGGGCAGCGGCGCCCGTTCGCGGTCCGGCGCCCGTTCCCGGCCCGGTGCCCGTTCCCGGCCCGGTACCCGTTCCCGGCCCGGTACCCGCGCCGGATAGGCTGCACGGGACCTCGCCCGGCACCACCACGCCAGCCGCACCGGGCGCCCCGCCCGAAAGGCCCCGCGCAGCCGATGGCCCCCCGCCTCTCCGTCGTCGTCCCCGTCTACAACGTCGAGCGCTACCTCGTCGAGTGCCTGGACTCGATCGCCGCCCAGACCTTCGACGACCTCGAATGCGTCATGGTCGACGACGGCTCCACCGACACCAGCGCCGAACTCGCCGCCGCCTACGCCGCCAAGGACCCCCGGTTCCGGCTGGTCCGGCAGCACAACCAGGGCCTCGGCGCCGCCCGCAACACCGGCGTCCGCCACCTCGCCGACGGCACCGAGTACCTGGCCTTCGTCGACAGCGACGACGTCGTCCCGCCCGGCGCCTACCGGCTGATGATCGACACCCTGGACGCGACCGGCTCCGACTTCGCGGCCGGCAACGTGCTGCGGCTGCGCACCGCCGGACTCGAACCCTCGCACGTCCACCTGCGCCCGTTCGCCGAGACCCGGCTGCGCACCCACATCAGCGAACTCCCCGCGCTGGTCACCGACCGCACCGCCTGGAACAAGGTCTACCGGCGCTCCTTCTACGCCGCCGCCGGCCTGGAGTACCCCGAGGGCATCCTGTACGAGGACGCCCCCGTCAGCGTCCCGCACCACTTCCTCGCCGAGCGGGTCGACGTCCTCTCCGAACCGATCTACCACTGGCGCATCCGCGAGGACGGCGACCGCTCCATCACCCAGCGCCGCACCGACCCGCGCGGACTCGTCGACCGCGTCCGCTCCATCGAACTCGTCCGCGCCTGGCTGCTCGAACAGCCCGACCCGGTCTACCGCGAGTACCTGCGGGCCTACGACCGCAACACCCTGGTCGAGGAACTCCCGATGTTCTTCTGGACCGTCCCCGACGGCGACCGGGCCTACCGGGACGCCTACCGGCAGCACGTCACCCGGCTGCTCGACGCCATCGGCACCGAGCGGATCGACGGCCTCCCGAGCTTCCTGCGCCTCAAGTACCGCCTCACCCTGGCCGGCCGGGTGAACGCCCTGGCCAACGTCCAGCGCGTGCACCGCCGGGTCCGCAACACCCGCAAGGCGCTGCGCCGCTGACCCGGGCGCGGTCGGTTCGGCCGCTTCGGCCGGGCGCGGTCGGTTCGGCCGGGCGCGGTCAGGTGCAGCTCGGCGCGGCCGGACCGCCGTCCACGTCCGAGGACCTGAGGTACGCCAGCCGGTGGTTGTAGCGGATCGGGAAGTACGCGTCGCAGCCCACCACCAGCGTCCGGTCGTCCGGGGCGCTGCCGTCGATGTTCCGCGCGTAGTAGTAGTCCGAGCGGACCGGCAGGGCGGACAGCGCCACGTACGACTGCCCCGCCGGGACGCTCGCCGACAGCGGCTGGACCGGCTGCGGGGTGATCGCCGGGTGGGGCCGGTAGGCCGTCGGCTCCGGGTAGGAGCGGCCGTACACCGGGATCGAGGACAGCCCCGCGCGCGGGGTCAGCAGGGTCCGCCCCGGCCGGGTGTCCGGCACCGCGGACCGCCCCGAGGGGTTGTGGAACCAGGCGCGCTGCCCGTCGTACCAGATCGCCGTCCACTCGCCGGAGACGTCGGCCACCACGTAGTGCGCGCCCGCGACCGCCTTGTCCGTCCAGTCCGCGGCGTTCTGCGAACCGCCGTTGATCAGCGGCGCGTCCGGGTCCGGCCGGGTGCGCAGGTAGACGAAGTTCTCCGGCCGGTCGGCAGTGCCGTTCACGGGCGGCTCGTTGGTGGCGTCGAAGGCCGGCGCGACGGTGACCGTGCCGCCGACGGCGGGCCGGCCGGCCGTCGGCACCGTGCGCAGCGGAGCGCCCAGCAGCTCCAGGTAGTGCGACCAGTCCCAGAAGGTGCCCGGGTCCCAGTGCATCCCCGCGACGTTCGCCTGCACCGGACCCGGCACGTCGTCGTGCCCGAGGATGTGCTCCCGGTCCAGCGGGACGCCGTACCGGTCGGCGAGGTGGCGCACCAGCGCCGCGGACGACCGGTACAGCTGCTCCGAGTACCAGGTCGGCCGGTCCGAGGGGAACGCGTAGCCCTCGTGCTCGACGCCGATGCTGTGCATGTTGACCGTCTTGTTGCCCGCGTGCCAGGCGATGTGGCGGTCGTTCACCAGCTGGGTCACGTGCCCGTCCGAGGACCGCACGAGGTAGTGCGCGCTCGCCTGCGCGGCCGGGTTCCGGAAGGTCTCGATCGTCCCCTCGAAGCCGCCCTCGGTGTCGTGGACGACGATGTACTGGATCTGCTGCCCGTCACCCGGCCGGTTCGCCCACGTGTAGTTCCCGTACGAGCCCGGGTCGCTCGGGTCGGTCAGCGCGTACGCCGCCGGGCGGAAGTCGCAGCCCAGCTCGGGCGGGCACTCCGCCGGGCCGCCCGCAGCTGTTCCCGCCGTGGACCGGGTGGGGGTGTGCGAGGCGGGCGACAGGTGCACCGTCCGGCCCTCCGCCGTGCGGCGGTCCGCGCCGGTGCGGAGGGTGTCGAACACCCGGTCGGCGAACGGGCTGGCGGGCGGGCCGGTCTTCGGGTCGGTCTTCGGGGCGGTTTTCGGGGCGGTCTTCGGGCCGGCGGGTGAGGTGGACCCCGAGGTGGCGCCCGGGTTGCCGAAGCGTGCCACCGCCGCGTACCAGTCGGCCGGATCGGCGGACCCGGGCGGGCCGGACTCCCGCTGGTACCGGGCCAGCAGGGCCGCGCCGCCCCGGATGCTCTGCGCCGGGTCCGTCCTGAGGTCTGCGGCCGGGCGGCCGAGCAGTTGCGCCGCCGCGTCCAGGGTGTGCAGTTCGGGGCCGTCCTCGACGGTCCGCACCGGCCGGGCGGGGCGATCGTCGTCCCGCGCGTTCCCGGCCTCCGGGCCGGGGCCGGCGGCGAGTGCGGCCCGGACGGCCCGGACGTCGACCTGGGTCAGGCCCATCACGTTGTAGTTGCCGGTGGTGCTCGGCTCACCGTGGTGGCTGTCCCAGCGGGTCTGCTGGTACGACAGCGCCAGCAGCAGCCCCTCCGGGACGTGGAACTCGGCGGCGGCCGAGTGGAACTGACGCTGCAACGACCGTTCGGCGGGCGCGGCCGGGGCCGGGGCCGCAGCCGCCGGGACGGTGGTCAGCACCGTCGCGGCGGCCAGGGCGACGACGGAGCGGAGAGTGCCTGGCAACGGAGAGCCCCCTGCCGGTGGACGTGGGCGTGGGCGTGGACGTGGGCGGGGCCCGGCGCGGCAGGTCCGGGACGGTGGCGTCGGCGACGCTAACACCCGGGGGCGCCCGGCCGGTGGACCGGCGGCGGGCGGCGGCGGGGGTGTCGGTCCGTCAGCCTCCTTCGGTGCTCAGCCACTGCACGAACTGGACCACCACCCCGTTCGGGTCGGTGACCTGGAACAGCCGCTCGCCCCACGGCTCGTCCAGCAGCGGCATGGTGATCGGCACCCCGGCGGCCCGGAGCCGGTCCTGCTCGGCAGCGGCGTCGTCCACCGTGAACGCCAGCACCACCCCCGCGGCGCGCTGGTCGCGGAAGCCCTCGGGCAGCACCTCCAGGCCGCGGCGCAGCAGGACCACGTTCACCCCGGCGGTCGGGTGGCCGAGCGAGACGAAGCCGTCGGCGGCCAGCTCCGGCGCGAAGCCGAGGTGCTCGGTGAAGAAGGCGGCGGAGGCGTCGACGTCCTCGACGGTCAGCGAGACGGCGGATCGGTTGATCTTCACGGGACTCCTTCGGGGTTGCGGACGGTCCGACTTATCTCTGTACGGCGTACACTATACAAAGTACGGAGATTCTGGCCAGGGTGATTCCGCCGTGGAAGAATCCCGCCATGGCCAGCAACCGGAGCAGCGCGGGCGACCCGGCCCAGACCCTCGCCCTGCTCTGGGGCGTCCCCACCGGCACCGGCCGCCGCGGCCCCCGGCAGGCGCACTCCACCACCGACATCGCCGCCACCGCCATCCGGATCGCCGACGCCGAGGGCCTCGACGCGCTCACCATGCGACGCCTCGCCCAGGAACTCGGCCTCTCTCCGATGGCCCTCTACACGTACGTCCCCGGCAAGGCCGAACTGCTCGACCTGATGCTCGACACCCTCTACGCCGAGATGCCCCGCAGCACCCCGGCCGGCTCCGACTGGCGCGCCCGCGCCACCGCCGTCGCCGACGACAACCGGGCCCTGTACGCCGCCCACCCCTGGACCACCGCCGTCCCCACCTCCCGGCCCCCGCTCGGCCCCGGCCTGATGGCCAAGTACGAGTACGAGCTGCGCGCCCTGGAAGGCACCGGCCTCGACGACCTCCAGCTCGACGCCGCCCTCACCCACCTGCTCGGCTTCGTCCACACCTGCGCCCGGATGGCCGCCGACGAGCGCGCCGCGCAGCAGGACTCCGCGATGAGCGACGCCGACTGGTGGTCCGCCAACGCCGAACTCCTCGCCCGGGTCCTCGACCCCGCCCGCTACCCCACCGCCACCCGCGTCGGCGCCGCCGCCGGCGAGGCCCACAGCGCCGCCTACCACCCGGACCACGCCTACACCTTCGGCCTCGCCCGTACCCTCGACGGCCTCGCCGCCCTCATCGACCCCTGACTCTCTTCCAGGGATTCGAGGGATCAGTAGGGCAGCAGACCGGCAGTGTCCAGCTCAAAGCCGAACGGTCCGGGAACGGGCAGGCCCTCGCCGAACTCGACGTCCTCCCGACGGTGGTACCCGGTGCCGTCCGGCCGACTCCGGCGGACCTCCTCGAGGAGGGCGAAGCGCTCGGGGTTCATCGGCGGCTGCCACCTCACGGCGCCGGACGGCAGCCTCAGCGTGGCCGGGAACGCGAAGAAGCCCCGGAGCCGGTGCTCCGGGGCTTCTTCACTGCGGTGGCCAGGGCCGGGGTCGAACCGGCGACCTTCCGCTTCTCAGGCCAAACCGGGGCGTCGATACGTCCTGTTCTGAGCAGTTCTGGCGTCCGTAGAGGTGCGGCTACGGACGTCACGGTGCACGGCGGTTGGCGTCAGCGTTGGCGTCAACCGGAGTCACGGGATCCGACCCCGCTCGCCGCCTGAGAGCGCGCAGTTGCCGGTTGGTTTCGCGCAGGTCGAAGTGGGCTGGGTCGAAGTCGGCTGCTGAGTCGAGACCGAGCCGGCGCAGCAGGTCCTCGTGCTCCGGGTGGGCGGAGTCGTGGAGGGTCTGCTTGAGTTCTTCGTACCCGCCCGGGCCGCCGCAGTCCTCGGGTGGGCAGGCTCCCGCTCCGTCCACGCAGGCGGGATAGTGCCGGCCCGCCTCGGCTGCTGTCCGGTGTTCCACAGTGATGCGGTGATCCCACGAGTCGCCGAAGTCGTAGGTGTAATCGAGGTGTGCGCCCTCCTTGGCGACAGTGTCCAGGCCCGCGGTGGTCTCGTCGGCGAAGTCGAGCTCGGACGAGCGGCGCCCGTAGTCGACGCCGTTCACGCTGAACGCGTGCAGGTGGCAGTTCTGCCAGCCCATCGCCGCCTGGATGACCCGGTGCAGGTTGTCGAGGCGGATACCGGCCGGCACCTGGACGCGGCGCCACACCGCAGGCTGATCCACATCGGCGAGTTGGATGCGGAGCTGGTAGACCGGGTCGCCAGGGCGTGGCTCCCCGCGCAGCCGGGCCATGGCTTGACGGCCGACCGAGGGGAGAGCGACGGACTTGCCGGTCTGTCGGGCGGCCCCGAGGCCCTTGAGCGTGGCGAGGAGGCGATCCACGTCGCGGTCGTTGCTCTGACGCAGGAGGCGAAGGCGGTCCTCGGGAAGGTCGTCGAGGACGAAGAACCCGGACAGTGCCTCCCACACCGCAGTCCGCAGCTTCTGCTCCGGCACCGGAAGGTCCGTGGAGTAGAGGCTCGTCAGCACTGCCTGCAGCCCGGCGGGGTCCTCCAGTACGCGCGCGTTCTTCTTGACGGGCACCAGGCGGCCGCCGGTGACCCGCAGCAGCCGGGCCGCCTTGGCCCATTCCACCAGCAGGTTCAGGTGATACAGCTCCTGGCTGGACTTGGTCTTGAAGGTCCTGTCACCGATGGCCGGGTCGGATGGTGTCGCCGGTCTCCAGAAGCGCGACCAGGGCCCGCGCGTCCGCGAGGGTAACCTTGCCCGTCTGGGTGAGCTTGCGTCCCGCGCCGATCCAGCTGACGAGACCTCGGACCTGCTCGACGGTGCCTGGCTACTCGGGTTCCATCAGCGCTTCCTGTCTGCCTCGGGCTTGGCGGATTTCATCATCAGGGGTCGAGGGCCCGCTAGGGTCGCAGCGATGAGTGAGTACCAGTACTACGAGTTCCTGGCGATCGACCGGCCGCTGACCAGCGACGAGCAGGAGCAACTGCGAGTGCTGTCCACCCGAGCCCGGATCACCGCGACCAGCTTCACCAACGAGTACCAGTGGGGAAACTTCCGCGGCGACCCCAGGCGAATGGTGGAGCAGTACTACGACGCCCACCTCTACCTGACCGACTGGGGCACCCATCAGGTGATCCTGCGCTTGCCCAAGGGGAAGCTCCCGCTGCGGGCGCTGGAGCCGTACTGCTTCGACGAGTGCGTCGAGGCGTGGACGACCAAGACCCACCTCGTCCTGGACCTGCGCAGCGAGGACGAGGGCGGGGACTGGGAGGAGGGAGCCGAGGACTCGCTCGGTGCCATCGCCGGGGTACGGGCCGAGTTGGTTTCCGGGGATCACCGCGCCCTGTACCTCGCGTGGCTGTCCGCCATCGGCGCCTGGGCGCTGCATGACGACGACGAGGAGGTTTACCAGGAAGTGGTCGAGCCCCCCGTCCCGGCTGGGCTCGACCGGCTCACCGCGCCGCAGCGAGCGCTCGCGGACTTCCTGCGGGTCGACGCTGACCTGCTCGCGGTCGCCGCCCAAGCCAGCCCGCCCGCTCCAGAGCCTTGGAGGAGGCCCGGAAAGAAGGAGCTGGCACCGCTGATCGCCGCGCTTCCCGAGAAGGAGAAGGACGGCCTCCTACTGCGTCTCGCGCTGGGGGGTGAGCCTCAGCTGGGAGCCGAACTCTTGCGCCTCCTGCGCGGCGAGCCGCCTGTCGCGACCGTGCCGGGGCAGCGCTCCGCCGCCGACTTGCTGGACGCTGCGCACACGCTGGCTACCGAGCGCCAGCAGGGTGCCGAGCGGGTTCGATTCGAGGCACGGGCCAAGAAGCTGACCGCCCTGGCTACCAACGAGGAAGCGATCTGGCGCGACGTCGAGAACCATGTCGCGCGTAAGCAGACGGCCCGCTACGACGTCGCCGTGGCCCTCCTGGTCGAGCTCCGGGACGCCTGCGACCACGTCGGACGCGGCCCTGAGTTCTGGCAGCGGCTGGCCGCGCTCCGCGACCAGCACCGGCACCTGCCCGGCCTGCTGCGCCGGCTCGACGAACGGGCCCTGCGAGGCTGACACCACCTGCATGCTCGGGGCGCTTGAAACGAACCGACGGCCCATACCATCTGCGTGATATACAGTGGCTGGTATGGGTGAGCGCTACTCCATCGAGCTGGAACCGGAGGTGCGTCTCTGGCTTGCGAGTCTCACCCCGCAGCACTATCGGCAGGTCGAGGAGAAGGCTGATCTCCTTGCCGAGTACCCGACCACGCTCGACGAGCCGCATTCGCGGAACCTGGGTGATGGGGTGCGGGAACTGCGCCTAGGCCTGAGCGGGAACGCGGTGCGGATCAGCTACTGGCCGGCGCCTGGACGCCGCATCGTTCTGCTCACTGTCTTTCGCAAGACCCGAATGCGTGAGGAAGCGGAGGTCAAGCGAGCCAAGGCTGCCAAGCTGGTGTGCGAGACGGGGCATCCGGAAGCTCATGAGATCTACAGTCGCAACACGGCGGAGGAGGAACGGTGAACCACGCACGCTGGCAGCTGGCTCGGGACAAGCGCGCGGTCCACGGGGAGTTCGAGCCCCCCGCGATCATCGCCGAGCGAGAGCAGATTCGTCTGGCCATGGCGCTCGGTCAGCTGGTCTACGACCGGCGTACCCAGCTGGGCCTGAGCGAGGACGAGCTGGCGGCTCGCCTCGGTAGCACCGCTGACGAGGTGGAACACATCGAGGTCGGTGGAGTCCTCCCGGTCACGTCCGACCTGCTTCTCCGGATTGCCGCGGCTCTGGAGGTGTCCGTGGACGTCCATCTGGCGACCTCGGGCACGGCCGTCAGCTTCGCCGCTCGCGCCGCATAGCCGGGAGGAAGCCGTGGACTACGGGCAGCAGTTGTCGGCCGCTCTGCGCGACAGGCGAAGGCAACTGGGGATCTCCCAGACCGAACTCGCCCGGCGGGCCGGCATGACGCAGCCTGGCATCTCCCGCGTGGAACTGGGGGACACGACCCCGACCCTTCCCCTGCTGGCGCGGCTCGCCGAGGCGTTGGAGGCGGACCTCGACATCCGGCTGGCCCCCCTGGACGGAAGGACGACGATGCGCTTCGTGCCCCACCGTCACGCCGACGCGGTGTGACGGTGGGGGCGGTGGAGTTGCGGCAAAGACGCGGAAGACCTGACTGTCCGCTGCACCGTTGGCGTCAAACAGCACGAAAATGCCCCCGAAGCGAGCTGCTTCGAGGGCATCGTGCCTGGTAAAGGCTGGTGGCCAGGGCCGGGGTCGAACCGGCGACCTTCCGCTTTTCAGGCGGACGCTCGTACCAACTGAGCTACCTGGCCGTACTGCAACGTCTCTTGCGAGACGGGCGATCCCGACGGGACTTGAACCCGCGACCTCCACCTTGACAGGGTGGCGAGCTAACCAACTGCTCCACGGGACCTCATGTGGATTGCTCCACACAGGACCTTACTACGGTACTGCGTACCCCCAACGGGATTCGAACCCGTGCTACCGCCTTGAAAGGGCGGCGTCCTGGGCCACTAGACGATGAGGGCTTGGGTGGCCCGTCCGGCCGGGTGATCCGGCGTTCGGGGACGTCGAGAAGCATATGGGATGCCGGGCGGGAACGCCAAAACGGTTTCCGGAGGTCGGCGCGGCGGGGCGGGTGCGGGTCAGGACCAGCCGAGGTCGTGGAGTTCGTCGTCGTCGAAGCCGAAGTGGTGGGCGACTTCGTGGATGACGGTGATCCGGACCTCCTCGACGGCCTCCTCGGGGGTGGCGCAGTGGCGGAGGGTGGGGCCCATGTAGACCATGATCCGGTCGGGGAGGACGCCGGCGTACCACTCGCCGCGCTCGGTGAGCGGGATGCCCTCGTAGAGGCCGAGCAGGTCGGGGGTGGCGGGGTCGGGCTCGTCCTCGACGAAGACCGCGACGTTGTCCATCATCGCGGCCAGCTTCGGCGGAATGCGGTCCAGCGCGTCGGACACCAGCGCCTCGAACTCGTCCCTGGTCATCTCCACCCGCCCATTGTCCGAGTTCCGCTGACGGGGCGCCAGATGGTTCGGGCGGTGGCGGCGGCCGGGCGGCCGGGTGCTTGACTGGGCGGCATGGGAACGGAGCCGAGGCCGCCGGTGCTGCGCGGCCAGGGAAGGACGGTGGCGGCCGTCTCGGCCGGCGGGGTGCTCGGGGCGGGCGCCCGGTACGCGGCCGGGCTGCTGTGGCCGACCCCGGCGGACGCGTTCCCGTGGACGACGCTGCTGGTCAACACCGTCGGGTGCGCGCTGATCGGGGTGGTGCTGGTGGCGATCACCGAGGGCCGCTGGCAGCCGCACCCGCTGCTGCGGCCGTTCCTGGCGACCGGCGTCCTCGGCGGGTTCACCACCTTCTCGACGTACGCCGTCGACACCCGGCAGCTGTTCGACCACGGGCGGCCCGGGACGGGGCTGCTGTACCTGGGCGGGACGCTGCTCGCCGCGATGGCCGCGGTGTGGGCGGCGGCGGGCGCCACCCGGGCGGTGCTGCCGCCCCGGGCCGGACGGGGGGCCGGGGCGTGAACTGGCTGCTGGTGGCGGTCGGCGCGGCGGTCGGCGCGCCGCTGCGGTACCTGACGGACCGGGCGGTGCACGCCCGGGTCGGGTTCGGCTTCCCGTGGGGCACCTTCACGGTCAACGCGTCCGGCTGCGCGCTGCTCGGCCTGCTCGCCGCGGTCGCCCCGCCGGACGTCCGGCTGCTGCTCGGCACCGGCCTGTGCGGGGCGCTGACCACGTACTCGACCTTCTCGTTCGAGACCCTGGGGCTGGCGCAGAACGGTTCGCGCGGCGCCGCGTTGGGCAACGTCGCGCTCTCGCTGGGGGCCGGGCTGGCGGCGGTGTACGCGGGCGCGGCGCTCGGGCGCGCGGTCTGGGGCTGAGCGCCGGGCCGGGGCCGTCCGGGGGCGAGTCGCGGGTTACCCGTGTCCCGGCCGGGCCGCCGGGCGTTGGGCACCCGAGAACGGTGGCGGCCCCGCGGCGGGCCGTGCGGGAGGTGGCTCGTGGCTGGTGGATCGGCGCGTCGGCGGATGGCGACGGGGACGGTGATGGCGGCGTTCGCCGTGTTCGGGCTGAGCGGCTGCATGTCGGTGGGGGCGGACGCGCCCTCCGGAGCGGCCGAGTTGCGGCCGTCCGGGTCGCCGTCGGGGCCCGCGGCGAAGGCGGGCGTCGGGGCCGGCGCCCGGCAGGGCGGCCAGCACCTGGAGCACGGCGGCACCCTGAGTGTCGACGGGGCCTCGCCCGGGCTGCCGCCCGCGCCCGCGGTGCCGGTGCCCGGGGCGACCCCGCCGGCGGCCGCGCCGGTGCAGGTGCCGGTGGCCCCGGTCAGCGAGCCCGCGCCGACCCCGACCGGTCCGGGGACGGCCGCGCCCAGCCCGACGGCCGGCGGCGGGGCGGGCAGCCCGAGCCCGACGGCCGCCCCCACGCCGCCCGCGCACCCGACCGCGCCGACCACCGCGCCGGGCGGTTCCGGGACGGGAGCGCCGAGCGACTCCCCGACCGGCCACTGAGGCGCGCGCCGGGCGCCGGGGGAAACCTTCGTTCGAGGGCGCTGGCCAGGGGATTTGCCTCTGATCCCCAGGTTCCCCTATGGTGGTAGATCGTTCGTTTGATCCTATTTGGCTGGCGCTCCTCATACACCTTTGAGCGCCCTTGGCGCGTTCCGGCGATCCGTGGCTGACCGCATAGAGGCGGTTTTTCAACAGACCCCCGGACTTTGGCGCGTGCCACTTCCGGAAGGTTTTGCATGTCTCTCGTTGACGACGCCCGCTTCGCCATGCCCGCGAACGGCTCCGACGCCGCCGACACCCTCGACACCGACGCGCTGGACGCGGAGCTCGCCGAGCTCACCGACGCCGACGCCGAGTTCGACACCGACTCCGACATCGACGCTGCCGACAGCGCCGACGACACCGACGCCGAGCCCACCATCACCTTCGGTGACCTGGGCCTGCACGAGGACGTCGTCCGGGCGCTCGCCAAGCGCGGCGTCACCACCCCGTTCCCGATCCAGGCCGCGACCATCCCGGACGCGCTGGCCGGCAAGGACGTGCTGGGCCGCGGCCGCACCGGCTCCGGCAAGACCCTGAGCTTCGGCCTCCCGCTGCTGACCCGCCTCGCCGACGGCGAGCGCACCAAGGCCAAGCACCCGCGCGGCCTGATCCTGGTCCCGACCCGCGAGCTGGCCATGCAGGTCGCCGACGCGCTGGAGCCGTTCGGCTCGGTGCTCGGCCTGCGCCTGAAGGTGGTCTGCGGCGGCACCTCGATGTCCAACCAGATCTACGCGCTGGAGCGCGGCGTCGACGTGCTGGTCGCCACCCCCGGCCGCCTGCGCGACCTGATCAACCGCGGCTCCGCCAAGATGGACGAGGTCGAGATCGCCGTCCTGGACGAGGCCGACCAGATGGCCGACATGGGCTTCCTGCCCGAGGTCACCGAGATCCTCGACCTGGTGCCGGCCGGCGGCCAGCGCCTGCTGTTCTCCGCCACCCTGGAGAACGAGATCGACAGCCTGGTCAAGCGCTACCTGAAGAACCCGGTCACCCACGAGGTCGACCCGTCGGCCGGTGCGGTCACCACCATGACCCACCACATCCTGGTCGTGAAGCCCAAGGACAAGGCGCCGATCACCAGCGCGATCGCCGCCCGCAAGGGCCGCACCATCATCTTCGTCCGCACCCAGATGGGCGCCGACCGGGTCGCCCAGCAGCTGGTCGAGTCCGGTGTGAAGGCCGACGCGCTGCACGGCGGCATGACCCAGGGCGCCCGCACCCGGGTCCTCGGCGACTTCAAGGACGGCTACCTCAACGTGGTCGTCGCCACCGACGTCGCCGCCCGCGGCATCCACGTCGACGGCATCGACCTGGTGCTGAACGTCGACCCGGCCGGCGACCACAAGGACTACCTGCACCGCTCCGGCCGCACCGCCCGGGCCGGCCGCTCCGGCACCGTCGTCACTCTGGTGCTGCCGCACCAGCGCCGCGGCGTGTTCCGCCTGATGGAGGACGCGGGCGTGGACGCCTCGCGCCACATCCTCGACCACGCCTTCGACGCCGAGGTGGCCCGGATCACCGGCGCCCGCTCGCTGGTCGAGGTGCAGGCCGAGAGCGCGTCCGGCATCGCCGGCGCCGCCGAGCGCGAGGTCGCCGAGCTCACCCGTGAGCTGGAGCGCGCCCAGCGCCGCGCCACCGAGCTGCGCGAGGAGGCCGACCGCCTGGCCGCCCGCGCCGCCCGCGAGCGCGCCGAGCTGGGCATCGAGGACGAGGTCGAGCCCGCCGCCGAGGAGACCGCGGAGGCCGGGGCCGAGCAGGCCGCCGTCGCCGTGGCCGCCGAGCCGGTGGCCGAGGAGCGCACCCCCTCCTACCGCGAGGCCCGCACCGAGCGCCCGGCGTACAACCGGGACCGCGGCGAGCGTGGCGGTTTCAACCGCGATGACCGTGGTGGTCGTTCGTTCGGTGGCGACCGTGAGCGCGGTGGCTTCAACCGCGATGACCGTGGTGGTCGTTCGTTCGGTGGCGACCGTGAGCGTGGCGGTTTCAACCGTGACGACCGTGGTGGTCGTTCGTTCGGTGGCGACCGTGAGCGCGGTGGCTTCAACCGTGACGACCGTGGTGGTCGTTCGTTCGGTGGCGACCGTGAGCGTGGCGGTTTCAACCGTGACGACCGTGGTGGTCGTTCGTTCGGTGGCGACCGTGAGCGTGGCGGTTTCAACCGCGATGACCGTGGTGGTCGTTCGTTCGGTGGCGACCGTCCGGCCCGTTCCTTCGGTGACCGGGACCGCGGCCAGGCCGGCGGTGGCCGTCCGTTCGTGCGGCGTGAGGACCACCGCGCCGGTGGTGCGCGCCCGCAGGGTGGCGGTTTCAACCGTGATGACCGTGGTGGTCGTTCGTTCGGTGGCGACCGTGAGCGCGGTGGCTTCAACCGTGACGACCGTGGTGGTCGTTCGTTCGGTGGCGACCGTGAGCGCGGCGGTTTCAACCGTGACGACCGCGGCGGCTTCAACCGCGACGACCGCAAGCCGCGCTGGAAGAACTGACGCTCCGTCCGCAGTCCGGTCCGGGCCCGCTCCACGACTCCGTGGGGCGGGCCCGCCCGCGTTTCCGGGCGCTCCCGCGTTTCCGGGCGCTCCCGTGTTTCCCGGCGCTCCCGCGTCTCCCGGCCCGCCCGGGCGGGGCGAAAACCGTTGGTGGGGGCGGGAGTCGGGGGCTAGGCCGTGTCCTGCCGATCAGTTGAGTCGTTGATGCGGCTATGGGGAGTAGGGGTGATCTGACTGATGGTCAGTGGGAGCGGCTTCGTCC